>CAJUKA010000155.1 GCA_910586585.1 uncultured Lachnospiraceae bacterium | reverse complement strand
CCTGGCTAAAGTATAGCAGGCTTTTGGGGTTATTCCCAAAAGCCTAATTAAAGTTGGTCCTGCTTTAAAAATTTCTTTAAATACAAATCCTAATTTCATCATATAATCTTTAATCGTCTTCATTTCATCACCTGCTCTTTATATTTATGAATTGAATTATAGCATTACTTTTCCCTTATTTTCTTTTGATGTAATAAAACCATTATCTGTTGTAATATTTTCTTTCATCTATAAGCTCTTTTAATTTTCCCTAACCATACTTAACATACAATAGAGTAGAGAAAATTCATCTTCTCACCACTCACCGCACCTTATGCCTGTCATGCTAAAAAGAGATGCAACTGTCTTTCAACAAATTGCATCTCCTCATTTTTCTCAAATTTCAAAACTACATGTAAAATATTTTTGACACAGCATTTTTTATATTTCTCTATACCACAATTTTTTATCTATTGTTCTTATTACAAATCATTAATTGTATCTGTTATCGCCATGTTCCGAATCCGCTTTGCAGGTGCATATACTGCTGCCGCAGCAGAAACTGTATCGAATACAACAATAATAGCAAGCAAAACGACCGGCAGGCTCCACTGGCTTCCAAAATACCGTGTAACCAGTTTCACATACAAAAAACGGCTTAGAACAATTCCGATACCACTGCCGACGATAAGACCGGAGACAGCGTAAGTAAAGGCTTCCGCAGCAATCATCCGGGTAAGCTGTTCCCCATCCATACCAACCGCCCTCATAGCTCCATACTGCTTTATTCGGGCAGTTACACTCATAGAAATGCTGTTGATAATATTAAATAGCGTAATCATGGCAATGATTGCCATAAAACTATACAACAGAAATTTTACAGCCAGATAGGTATTGGCATCTTCCTGATTCCGCTGACGATGATCCTCAAAAATAACATTGCTTTCCGCAAGACTGTTGATTTGTTTTACCGTTTCATCCGCCGCCTTGCCGCTTAATTGTATCCCTATCATACTGTAATTTTCTTCCCCTGTCAGCCGGGCAAACGTTTCTTGTGAGCAGATTATGCTGTACTCGCCGGGATACAGCCCACTGGATATGCCGCATACAACCTCGATCTCCTGTCCCGCCACTTGAATGATGTCTCCAACTTTTATCGGATTATCTTTATTTAAAACTGTCATAGCCTTGCCGCTGTCCCCATACACTTCCGATAAATTTCCCTGCACAAGACTCTCCTCTGCACAGTCCAGCATATACTCGCTGTATGACGTTATATTGACATGATCGATTTCCTGCCGCGAAGAAGCAGCCGGGACATTCTCCGTGTAGGAACTGCCCCAAATATGCTCTACACCAGTAATCCCGCTGATAGCATCACTTAAACCCTGATCCAGTACACACTCATTTGCATAGCCAGTAAGGATAAGATCCGGCTGCCATGACCGCATTGAGGGAAGCAGCTCATGCGCAAAATCCAACCCTACTGAAATGCAAAGAAATAGTATAATACTGAGTGAAAAGCTGGCTGTCAATAAAAACCAGTTTTTCTTAGATGTCATTGCATGGTGGATACCCAATGTCCTTTCAACCTTTCTGATATTCCGTTTTGTTGTATGACGTACAGAAAGCGCCGTATCCGAATTTCCAGAAACCGCTGCCATCGGAGAAACTTTAGACGCATGTTTTGCAGGAGACTGCGCTGCCAGCAGGACAGTTACAATACCAACCATCGCCCCACTGATCAGCCCGACAGGGCTGAGGGCAAATACTGGCATAGCGGCAAATTCACTGCCAATTCCATAACGGAGAACTACACAAATCCCCCATTCAATTACCGTACCTATGGTTAACCCAACAGGCACAGCCGTTTTGCACCAGTTTAACGCTTCCAGCCGTACATACCGAATAATCTGCTGGCGGCTTGCACCAATACAGCGCATCATTCCAAAAAATTTTGTCCGCTGCGCCACATTGCTGTTCATACTGCCGGAAATCATCAATACGCCAGCCAATAATACTAAAATGAACAAGACTATTGCTATTCCGTAAATATTTTGCATAGATTTATTGCTGCTTTGTCCGGCAAGACCCATAATTGCTGTATTTTCCGAAATATCTTCCTCCGGCAGATCATACTGCTGCCTGATTTCCGAGGTGATACCGGATGCCTTTGACACATCCTGAAACTGAATATAACAGGTTGGGTTAATCGGAATATTGTTTTGTTCCATGACCCCGATATACGCATCCCGCATCATATATACAGCAACCAGATAGGTCTGCCCCTGATAAGTGTCAGCGTCATCCGACCCAAAACCGCATACCGTAAAATCCGTATCTCCCGAAGGTGTCTTCACCGTCACATGATCACCAATCTTTACATCTAACGCAAGTTTCGCATTGGAACTAAGCATAATGTCATTGTCACTCTGCGGCAGACTGCCTTCTTCAAGGGCATTGACAAGCTCTGCCAGATAAATACTGTCAGTACCGTATAACGCAGCTTTTTTCTCTCCGATATAGAAAGGCTGGTCTGCGTCTGTGTTAAATGTTTCTGACCAGCCGATGGCTGCAACATCCGGATGCCGACTGATTTCTTCTGCTGTGTCCTGAGAGATATTTTCCAACCGGATATGCCAGTTTCCATGTTTCTGCTGCAGCCCTCCACTTTGTGTCCGAATAAACATATCTGCCACACTGAAAATCGTAGTCACAAGCAGCACGGAAATAATAACACAGAAAATCGTCATACGATTCTGCCGTTTCCGCACCTTTCCCGAAATAGGCACAAGGCTTAAATAACTTTTCATTCCCTGCACCTCCCCAAATCAGTAAGTTCCCCGTCTGACACCTGCAGGATACGGTCTGCCGTCTGTGCAATACTGCGGCTGTGTGTAATCATAATAATTGTCTGCTCATACTTCTTTGATGCTTCTTTTAACAGCGCAATAACTTCACTGGTATTTTGCGAGTCTAAATTTCCCGTCGGCTCATCTGCAAGTATTAAAGCCGGGCGGGTAAACAAAGCGCGTCCAATCGCCACTCTCTGCTGCTGTCCGCCGGACAACTGACTGGGCAAATGATTCCGGCGTTCTTTCAAATTCAATATATTCAGTAAATCCTCCAAATATTTTTTGTTTGGCTTCTGGTAATCCAAAAGTGCCGGAAAGATAATATTCTGCTCCACTGTCAGTTCAGGAACAAGGTTAAATGCCTGAAAGATAAATCCAATATTCCGGCGGCGGAACACGGTAAGCTGCCTTTCTCTCATAGAAAATGTATCTTTTCCATCAATCATTACTTTGCCGGAAGTAGGCACATCCAATGCGCCCAGCATATTAAGCAGTGTACTTTTGCCTGAACCAGATTCTCCTACTACCGCAACAAATTCTCCTTTCGGAACTGAAAAACTAACATTTTTCAAAGCATGGACAGCAGTTTCCCCTGCTCCATAAGTTTTTGAAATTCCATTCACTTCCAATAAGTTCATGCTATGCCTCCTATTACTTTTTTGATCTGATAAATTCATGGGTGTTATTCCTCCTTCCGCAAAGAAGTATAACACCCAATCCTTACTCTGATATTTCTCTAAACCGACAATTCTGTAATGTTCTCCTCCAAAACAAACAAATTTCTTACAATTTTGTAATTTTCAAAATATTTATAAAAAAAGTGCTCCCTTTTCCCAAAACACTGTCTACTTTAATATTGCCGCCATGCAGTTCAACAATCGCCTTTGACAGAGGCAGTCCAAGTCCAATCCCCTGTGTATCTTTAGAAAAACGGCTGCGATAAAAACGCTTAAAAATATGATAGATATCCTCGGAATGGATACCGCACCCATTATCTTCCACTACAATCTGTAACATATCCGACATCTGTTTCCATTCAACACAAATACGCTTTCCTGCCTCCGTATGGTCAAAAGCATTTTTTACAAGGTTGCTGACCGCTTCTATCATCCATTCACGGTCACAAAAAAGCGTAATTTCATTATCTCCAGAAAGGATAAGCTCTTTCTGCTCCTGTTTTGCACGATATGCAAAATGCTGTTCAATATCATGCATCATGTCAGACACATTCTCAAAATTTTTCTCAAGTATAATCGTTTCTGCATCTAATCTGGTAATTTTCAGCAGGTTTTGTATCAGGCTTTCAATACGGTCAAGTTCCTTCTCTGACAAAATGGTAAATTCCTTTAAGTCAGGAAGATTTTCTGTTTCACTTTGTAAAATACCATTATAAATATTAAGAGCAGCAAGCGGTGTTTTCAACTGGTGGGAAATATCCGATATGGTATCCTTCAGAAATTCCTTTGTCCGAAACTCGTTCTCTATATGTGCGTTCAATACCGACACCAATGTGTTAACTGAATGGAAAAGCTTGTACATTTCACCCTCATCGTCACATTCAATACGGGCATCTGTATCTCCTATAAGGTAATCATCTATTTCTGCCACTGCTGTTTCCATGATTTTCTGCTGCTTATGAAAGTAACAAAAGCAGAGAAACAGAATCCCGCATCCCATAAGCAGGGAAAGGATAAAAAGAGCGGGCGAGCTATTTCTATGAAATCTCCATAATATAATTTGTGACAGAACCGTATTGCAAAATAAAAATAAAGACACTCCTATAAACAGCGTCTTGATATCTTTGTTTGTAAATATTTTCATAAAAATACTCCATCAAATAATATTCCATTTATATCCCATACGTCTTACAGTCAAAATCATTTGTGGATCGCTGGAATCGTCCTCAACTTTTGTCCGCAGTCTGCGGATATAGACATTCAGCGTATTGTTATCTATATAATTTCCTTCATTATCCCACAGTTTTTCTAAAATCTGCTCTTTAGAAAGCACTGTACCCGGATTTTGCATAAACAGACACAGCAGCTTATACTCTCCTGCCGTCAAATCCAAAAGCGCTCCATTTTTATAAACCTTTCCTTGTGTCAAAATCGCCTTTAAACCATTAGAATGAATTTCTGTTTCTGTCTGGCTAAAATCACCTGTACGCCTTAACAGCGCATTTATCCGGGCTAACAGCACTCCCAATTTAAAAGGTTTTGTAATATAGTCATCACCACCCATATCCAATCCCATAATAATATTGACTTCTTCATCTGATGCTGTTAAAAAAACAATAGGTACTGTTGAAGTTCGACGAACTTTCTCACATATCTCAAAACCAGAACCATCAGGAAGCGTAACATCCAAAATCAAAAGGTCATATTTTCCATTACCCCAGGCTGCATCTGCCTCTCTTATAGTCCTCGCAATCTCTAACTCATATCCTTGTTTGTGCAAAGCAAAAGAAAGACCATTAATCAAACTCAAATCATCTTCTAATAACAATATCCTGCTCATATACAAGTTCCCCTTCCCAAATATTATTTCGACAGATTTACCTACCTATATAAGTGACTGGCAGTCTCCCTGTCAATATCTATTATTAAAACCTTTTTCACCATAACTATCCTTTCGTTTGCCAATATTAGCGTCAGCAACCTTTTCTCCACTATAAATTTTAAAGCGATCATCTGTAGGTCTTGCTGCATCTAAGGCATACCCTACTTAAATTTAACGCTCCTTTAATTCGATTCTCTTTACAAAGTTTCTACACCCATCGAACAGATATGTTCCAAAATTCTGCAGATTCCCTTACAGTCATATACTCAAACATTTCTAGTACAGCGTTGCCTAAATAACAGGCGCTGTATTCACTGTTATTTGTGCAATGCTGTACTAGACTCCTCAAAAATTTTAAACTAATTATAAACGTTTAAACGAATAATAGCAAGCATAACATGCACTATTATAGAATTGTATGACTATCTATTCCACTTTGGAAACCCTTTATTGTCAACATATATAATATACAGAACAGTTATTTTGTGTATTATACATTAAATTTTCTACAATCGTTCGACGAACACAATTACTATCGATAACAGGCAATCAAGTAGAGAAGATTTATCTTCCGCTACTCGCCTCCTCTTCTGCGGCATACTTCCTCTGTATGAGGCTGAGCATAAAAAAACAGGACATAGATACCACTATGCCCTGCCATACCAAAAGTCTTTATTCTATTGTTGTAAACTCAAGCCGTGCAAATTCTTCATCGGTCATATCTCGTAGCTTTATGATCACCCTGCCAGATAGTATCTCCATATCCGCATCCTACAGATACAGCAAAGTCCTCTCAATATCCTTTATGATCTCTTTTCCGCTTTCCCCTGCAAATATGCAAATCAAACTACTTTCTTCCACTGCAAACAACATATTCATAAGCTTACATCTCCCTCTGTTGATTTTTGGAATTTTCATCACGCCCCTGCCCTGCCACCTGCGCCTTTTTCTCCGCAAGACGGAATTTTAGGGACATTTTCTCGGCAGGTTTGTCCTGTGCCTTTTTGTTCTCCTCTTTCTGAGCTTTCTCCCCGGCACCGTTATTCAGGACATTATCCACCATGTTATAGTTCTGTTCCTCCATTTCCTCAATCTTCGCAAGGGGCTTGTATTCCGCCAGCTTTTCAAGCAGTTCATTTGCCTGCTGCATTTCTTTTGGTGCAGTTTCCATAGCGACAACCTCATTTAGCCATTCCGTCAGGTGTTCTACATCTCCCTGCCCGATCATTTCTGAAATCTCCGATACATTTTCAGTCATGGTCTGCTTATTGTCGTGATAGACATTCATATCATAATTATAAATAAAACGGTCTATCTCCACCGCAAGCTGTTCTGCAGGAGTCAAATCCGACATTTGTTTTTCCCATATTTTAGCCTCCAAAGCCTCACTAATATCGCCATCTATCTTCATATCAGGCATCAAAGGCATAGCCTTTGCCATAAGTTCCGCGATTACTTCCATTGCTTGCGGACTATCTTTTATTTCAGGAATATAATCCAAAACATCAAGTTCAAACCGATTTCCCGTTAAAATATCTGTCATGACATCATCATATGTTTCTGTCCCCGGCGTATGGATATTGATGCCGATTGCAGGGATACCGTTCATACGCTCCGGCGGTATTTGTTTCCATTTCGCAATGGCTTCTTCTACTGTCTCAATATTCTCATAAAATTCCCCGAAATTATGGAACTCCCCGCACTCCGCCACGGTCAGCGTCACTTTTGTTTCCGGCTCTGCTTTCTGCGGAAACAGTGTTTCCGTCAGTTCTTTCGTTTCAAAATGCTCCCCGTCCGACAGGATAATCTCGTCCTTATCCGCATCAAATTCTAAGGAAAACGACAGCTTATCCCCCTGCTGAATGTATGCATAATCCGCCTCCGAAATCCGCTTTCCATACTGTCCCATTTCCACAAAGGGTTTATCACATTCCGCGTAGGCTTTGCATAGCGCATCTACGTCAAGACCGCTGGTATTCTCATAAAAGCGCTGTTCATCGTACATCTTCGTATAGAAAATGCTTTTTGGCTCCTGCTCTCTTGCTTCACGCACGCCTGCAAGGTATTCCTCCACCTGTGGAAGGTAGCTTTCCAAAGTTCCTGTCTGTTGCGGCGTAATTGGATTGATGTCAACCTTAACATCTCCTATATACATTCCGTCATCATTATTAAAAGCGTTAAACAAATCGTCCTCCCGCTCATTTGTAGAAATTCCTGATAACCTGCAAGCACCGACTTAATACCGGACAGACCTTTCTGTACCACTGCACACATCG
>CAJUKA010000154.1 GCA_910586585.1 uncultured Lachnospiraceae bacterium | reverse complement strand
AGTATTTATGGAAAATTTGGATTTTAAATATCAACCCGAAGTAAATGATGATTATTTGTGTCCAGATATTATGATTGTATGCGATCGAAAGCATTTGAAAGGTGGGCCTATTATGGAGTTCCTAAATTTGTTGCTGAAACATTAAGTCACTCCACAGCGAAAAGAGATAGAACAGAAAAGAAAGATATATATGAAAAAGCAGGAGTAGAAGAATATTGGATTGTTTCTCCACAGGGATTCGTTGAAATTAATTATTTGGAAGACGGACGATATGTTTTGGAACAGAATTATATGCTACAAACTGATAAAGAGGATGATGATTATAATGCCGATCAGGAAATTTATTTAAAGGTATTTCCTCATATTATGATGACATTGAGTGATATTTTTGAAGGCGTATTTTGAGCGTTATAAAAATTTGAAGGAATAGTGATTTTAATTCGTTATGGAAAAGTGTTGTTGATATAATATTCGTGATAAGGTATGATAGTTATATGGAAGGAGGGCAGTTAAATGGATGTAGCAAGAAAATTAGAATCTTATACGATTGAAGATATCTATTCATTACCTGATGGACAAAGGGCAGAATTAATTGACGGCCAGATATATTATATGGCTCCTCCGAGCTGGGGACATCAAGTGATCAGTCGAAAACTTCATCAGGCAATAGCAAATTATATTGATAGCAATAATGGAAAATGTGAAGCATTGGCGGCTCCTTTTGCTGTTTTTTTGAACGCAGATGATGAAACTTATGTGGAACCCGATATTTCTGTGATTTGTGATCTGTCTAAGTTAGATGACAAGGGATGCCATGGTGCTCCAGACTGGATTATTGAGATTGTTTCACCGAGTAGTAAAGTAAGAGACTATATGACAAAACTGTTTCAGTATCGTACTGCAGGGGTCAGGGAGTATTGGATTGTTGATATAGAGAAACAAATGGTTACTGTATATGGATTTGAAAAAAATGTAGTAGAGCAATATTCTTTTGGTGAGGATGTGCCATCAGGGATATATGAAGGATTTTTAATAAAAGTCCAGTAAATAGAAGTAATAAATATTAGAGGTTGACAAAAAGCGATACTTATGGGGGAGTATCGCTTTTTTTTCGGAAATTTTTCCCTGTGGTATATATTCACCTCATTAATATGAAGGGTTGAAAGAAATGTTTAGAGAGATTTTGGAAGATGAAATTTGAAGTTAAATATTCTAGCAAATTTAAGAAAGGCTTGAAATTAGCGGTGAAAAGAGGTTTAGATATATTTTTGCTAGAATATGTTGTTGTAAAATTAAAAAATAGAATTTCACTAGAAGAAAAATACCAAGATTATCCACTAAGAGGTAAAATGTCAAAATATATTTAGTAAAGCATAATACTTTTCAAAATATTATGAATGGTTTATGATAGAACCAAAGAAATATTATTTTAAAGGAGAACTTAATTGAAAAAAGTTTATGATGGTATTATAGGTTTGGCAATGGGTGATGCGATTGGAGTACCAGTTGAATTTATAAACAGACAGGAAATCGCTGAAAATCCAGTTGTTTCAATGAGGGAATTTGGCACACATCATCAGCCTATGGGGACTTGGTCTGATGATATTGTTGCATAATGTTAATAAAAATCTTAGAACATGTTTGATGAAATGAAAGGAATACATATAAAATGACGATAGAAGCAATCAAAAAGAAACTCCAAACAGAAGAATATGACTTTTTGAGAAAAGATAAGAACTTGGGCAATCAAATGATGATCTTAACACTTGGAGGAAGTCATGCATATGGAACGGATAAAGAAGGTTCTGATTTGGACGTGAGAGGAATTGCAGCAAATACAAAAGAAGATATTTTATTGGGAACCGATTTTGGACAGGTAGTGGATGTGGACACTGATACGACGATATATTCTTTTCAGAAAATGATTTCACTGCTTGCGTCAAACAATCCAAATACAATGGAAATTTTGGGATGCAAAGAAGAACATTATTTCTATTTATCGAATGTTGGCAGGGAACTCTTGGCAAATAGAAAAATGTTCCTGTCAAAAATATGTATTCATACATTTGGGGGCTATGCTGGCAGTCAGCTTCGAAGAATGGAAAATAAAGCTGCGAGACTGGTGAGCCAGAAGCAAAATGAAGCCTATATTTTAAAGAGTATCCAAAATGCTAAATATGATTTTAAAAGCAGATACTATCCTCACGAGGAAAACGATATAAAATTATATATTGACAAGGCAGTACAGAAAGGATACAATAGTGAAATTTTTATGGACATTTGTTTGAAACATTATCCGCTTAGAGATTGGGCGGGTATGTGGAATGAAATGAAAGCCATTGTCAATAGTTATAATAAGATTGGCAAACGCAATGAAAAGGCAATAAGCCATGATAAGCTGGGAAAACATATGGCACATTTAATTCGCTT
Source organism: uncultured Lachnospiraceae bacterium (assembly GCA_910586585.1). Taxonomy (GTDB): domain Bacteria; phylum Bacillota; class Clostridia; order Lachnospirales; family Lachnospiraceae; genus COE1. The sequence goes on along the minus strand of CAJUKA010000154.1, from coordinate 5,390 downwards.
GTATATCATGTGTATTGATATTCTTGAAAAAGAAGAAGTTATCACATATCGAACAGAGGAACATGATTTGCTCATGCGTATTCGCAACGGGGAGTATTTAGATAAAAACAGACAGCCAACAGTGGAATTTTATGACTTATTGAACGAATATGAGAAGCGGCTTGATTATGCAAAAGAAAATACATCGCTTCCTGATGTTCCAGATTATAAAAGAATCAATGAATTCAAAATGTATGTAAATGAGCGTATTGTGAAAGGAGAATGATGATGGAGATATCTGCAAGGGGAAGAGAAAGATTTTGCAAGGATTGTAATATTCCAATTCGTATTTTTCAGGAACCATATTTTACAGATAGATTAAAACTGTACGATACGTTTTACAATACACGTCAAAAATGGGACATTTTTTTGAGTGAATTGGGAAAGTATCATAGTGAACAGGATTACTTTGAAGAATATAATCATGTGAAGGATACTGCGATTTCAGACATTAAAAATACACAGGCATATCAGCAGTTTAATGAGGATGATATGAATAAATATGGTGTGACACATACCAACCTTCCAAACAAAGATATTTTTAAATTTACAAATGACGGAAAGTGTTTTGTTGGCATTGATATGAGAAAGGCAAATTTTTCATCCTTACATCATTATGATTCGTCCATTTTTAAAGGGGCTGATTCTTGGGAAGAATTTATCGGTATGTATACAGAGAATCTGCACATAATCAACAGCAAATATATTCGCCAGGTGATTTTGGGCAATTGCAATCCAAAGAGGCATATTACATATGAAAAATATCTTATGGATAAAGTTTTAATACATCTATTGCAAACATATGTATCAATTGAACAAGTAGTATTTTTTTCAAATGATGAGATTGTGATAGATGTATCCGATATGGAGAAATCGCAGCAACAGCATTTTTATGTGCAGATTGAAAATGAAATGAATAATATGTTTGTCCCATTAAAGACAGAACTTTTTATACTTCATAAAATCGAGGGAACAGATGGATATTATAAGGAAATAATTCATGAAGATGGAAGGAATGGGATAGAATTAAAATGTCTGGATAATTATGCATTACCGTTTGTTTTGCGGAAATTTTTGGGGGAGGAAATCTGCGAGAGCGATAAGGTATTTTATCATGAGGGATTGTTGGCGAAATTTATCGAGTTTCCAGAAATTAAAGTGAAATAACAGCAAGGCAGTGGTTGTTACAATTCACACTTACGCCAGATTTCACATATACTTACAACGATTTCGGTGTGAATTGCAACAATTGATGCACACAAAATGCTAAAAAGCACGCATTTTGGCGCTTGCTCCGACGCCATGCAGCAAGTGCATGGCGCGGGTGTGAAAAGTAACCAGTGGTTACTTTTTTACGGTAAAGTGATTGGTCATTATTGACATTCCATAATGTATATGTTACTATGTTAAACAAGTTAGCATAGGAAAAAGCGATGACGGAAAAAAGTAGCATGTTAATCGCAGACAGAGAGAGCATCATTTGGTGGAAGATGTTTATGTGGATTGTATGTGAAAACCATTCTTGAGCTGTAATACTGAAAGTAGATGTAAGTATTATCGTATACCTGCGTTAAAGGTTAGGGTTTGATAGAATCTGAAGTAAAAAATTAAGGTGGAACCGTGCAATAAGCACCCTTAGAGATACATCACAAGTATCTTTAAGAGTGCTTTTCTTATGTTAATCAAAAATATTTTATTCAAGAAAGGAAATGATAAAATGAAAATCAAAATGAAAGATGGTTCCATTCAAGAAGCTGTTTTTGAGGAAGAATTGGGGAAAAATGCATTTCGTCACACGACTGCACATATCTTAGCTCAGGCAGTAAAAAGACGATACCCCGATACAAAATGTGCAATAGGTCCATCTATTGAAGATGGTTTTTACTATGATTTCGACTTCACCTTCCATTTTTCAGAAGAAAATTTTGCTGAAATTGAGGCGGAGATGAAAAAAATTGTGAAAGAAAATCTGCAGCTTAAGCACTTTACAGCAAATCGCGAAAAAGCAAAGCAAGTTATGGCAGAAAGAAATGAGACATATAAAATTGAAATGCTAGATGAATTTCCAGAAGAGGAAGAAATCAGCTTTTACCAGCAGGGAGAATATTTAGAAATGTGTGCTGGACCTCATGTGGCATACACCAGTGCAATCAAGGCGTTTAAGCTGTTGTCGGTTGCAGGTGCATACTGGCGTGGTGATGAAAAAAACAAAATGCTTACCAGAATTTACGGCACATCTTTTCCAAGCGATGATATGCTAGAGGAATATTTAAACCGATTAGATGAGGCAAAAAAGAGAGATCACAGAAAGTTAGGAAAAGAATTAGGCTTATTTGCGCTGTTTGAAGAAGGAGTGGGTTTTCCCTTTTTCCTTCCAAAGGGACTGATATTAAAAAATCTGTTGATCGACTATTGGAGAAAACTGCACACAAAAGAAGGGTATGTGGAAATATCTACTCCAATTATGCTGAATCGTCAACTTTGGGAAACATCTGGACACTGGGAACATTACAGGGATAAAATGTATACAACTTCGATTGACGGAGCAGATTTTGCCATAAAACCTATGAGTTGTCCAGGCGGAATGCTTGTATATAAGATGGAACCTCGCTCTTATCGTGAACTTCCTATGCGTATCAGTGAGTTGGGACTCATACACAGGAACGAAAAATCAGGTACGTTGCACGGTCTTATGCGTGTTCGTTGCTGTACACAGGACGATGCCCACATCTTTATGAAACCGGAGCAGATACAGGATGAGATCAAAGGTGTTGCCCGTCTGATAGATGAGGTATATTCTAATTTTGGATTTAGATATCATGTAGAGTTATCAACAAGACCTGAAAATTCCATTGGAAGTGATGAAGATTGGGAAATGGCAACAGATGGTTTAAAAAATGCTTTAGATGATCTGAAGCTGCCGTATGTTGTAAATGAAGGAGATGGGGCATTTTATGGTCCGAAAATAGATTTCCATCTAGAAGACTCAATCGGAAGGTCATGGCAATGTGGAACGATTCAGTTAGATTTTCAGTTGCCGTACCGTTTTGACGCAGTATATATCGGAGAAGATGGAAATAAACATCGACCAATTATGATACACAGAGTTGTATTTGGATCAATTGAGCGGTTCATAGGTATTTTGATAGAACATTTTGCCGGAAAATTTCCATTTTGGCTTTCACCAGTGCAAGTTAAAATATTAACGATCTCGGATAAATATATAGATTACGCAAAAGAAATTGAAATGACTTTGAAAAAACAAGACTTGCGCTGCGAAGTAGATGGAAGAGCTGAAAAAATAGGCTATAAGATAAGAGCCGCACAACTGGAAAGAATACCCTATATGCTTATAATTGGAGAGAAGGAAGTGCATACGAACAGCGTTTCTGTCCGAAAGAGAGATGACGGTGATTTGGGAAGCATGCCAATAGACCAATTACTGGAAGTTCTTCAATAGAAATATGATTCTGTCAATAATATATATTTGTACATTTGGAGGATAGGCTGGCAGTCAGCATCCTCCAAATGTGGAAAAGATGTTTACTTCCGTTCAAATGGAATGTGCATTGTCAGTGAACGCCATGTTAAATAACGTGCTCACCTCATTTCTTTTTTTCCAAAACATTTTACTGCCACTATAAGAACCAACACAAAAACCAGAATCGCACATGGTAAAAATGGGAGCAGGTGGAAACCAGTATTAACACCTTTTGCCGTAAAATCATGCAGGGAGCAGGAAACCCAATAACCACTGTAACAATAAGGGTAAACAACCCAGAGAGGTGTGTTTGCTACTAATATGCCAGGGATAACAAGAAGCACGTTTAAGCCGACGGACAGTAATGGTTTTTCAAATAGTATCGTAATTGCCCACATTGTTGCCACACTGGGGAGCATCGTAAAAAATAATCCCGCGCACCACTTCAGTAGATACATGACGGGTAATGCTTCTGTAATTCCTGTATTGCTCGTTGTAATCAATCCTGTTATCACAAAAACAGCAAGAAAAACAATCATTTCCATAAATAAATAAAAGAGAAGTACGCAAAATTTTGCGACTGAAAGGGCATAGCGACTAATAGGCAAGGCTAACATTTTCAAAATCCCATTATTCCCTGTTTCACGTCCCACAATCATGACGCATACAACAATGATGCTGAATGGAAGCAAATAATAGGCATAAACTAATGCGCTTTGAATGAACATAGCTGCCCATGCGTTTGTATATTCCGGTGAAAAATAATTTTGCAGGTTTGCCACGCCGGAAGTTACGACTAACAGCGGAGCTATAAAAATCAGAGGTATCATTTTACTTCGTTTTATTTTCATAAACTCAATTTTAAGCAGTTCTAAAAAGCTCATATTCTATACCTCCCTATTCATAGCGCAAGTATTTAGCAGTCCATAATCCGAAAAAAAGGAAAATAGATGTTTCAATCAGCGAAAAAATTACAACGATACTATCTGGCTGTGCGTTCATCGCAACAGCAGGTTTTAGCATAATCACAAAGGGGTGAATGCAGAGCAAAACAGTATTTGACACAGCCAATGCCATACCACTTAAAAATCCTGCAACACCGATACCAAGAGACACCCACATATTGGGGGAGTGGGAAGATATGAAAACCATAAAAGATAATACAGGCATTGACGTTATCAATGAATATCCGGCAAAAGATAACAGTGTCTCAAATTTAAATGAACCCTGTGGTAAATCTGTCAAACCTATTTTTGTAAGTGCTAAATTCTGAAAAACAATTGCAATAAAGAGCATGAAAGTTAAAATCAGAAATTTGCAAAAGTACATCATCGGAACACTCATAGGGAGTGTGTACATTTTTTTAACGGCGCTTCCCTTAAATTCCATATTGTAAATTATACAAGCGGCGATTATGATACCAAACATATTCAGAACCATAATCATGCCATACAATTGCGTAAGCAGCACGTCCATAGGAGCTAATGGCAGATTTAAAAGAGTGTCTTTCCGCACAAGAAAAAACACAAAGGCGTATGCCGCCCCCAAAATACCGACAACAAGCATAAACGGAATAATACCCGTGCGCTTTTCTTTTCTAAGCTCGATTATAAATGTCCTTATCGTGATGTTCATAACACTGCCCTCTGCTTTCTGCTTGCATTGTCTTTATCAACCATAGACAGGAACATATCTTCCAAATGAGCAACGCTGATTTTATTATCCGCAGCAAACCCGGACTGCATTGCGTTTTGACGCAATTCGTCCAAACTGCCCTCAAACAGCAGATGACCATGATTGAGTATTCCGATATCATCTGCCATTAACTCGATTTCAGACAGCATATGTGAAGAAATAAGAACGGTGCAAT
>CAJUKA010000153.1 GCA_910586585.1 uncultured Lachnospiraceae bacterium | reverse complement strand
GAAATCTTTTCATAAATCCAACATCGCTGATCTTACCAATGCCACTCATAAGAGCAAACTGGCTTACATCAATGAGCGATTTATTACCAGAAAGATAAAACAGAATCAGCCGCAAAAGATCAAGAGGATTTGTAATTGTTCGTTTTCTTGTTATGGCCTTTTTCTCGTAGCAGGCATCTTCATATCCTGCCGGAAGTAATTTCACTAAGTCATTTGTATTCATAAATCTCACCCCGATTCAGTATAACATAAAATTTATGAATTTGCAAAAGTTAGTGCTTATGGAGCCTGTCCCTGACACTTACCGAATCCGCTGCCTTTTCTCCGTAGATTTTCTCATACTCCGCACAAGCTACCTGATACTCAAGATTCTCTTTCTTTGCCGCATCAAATTCCTTATAAAATGCCTGAACAGAGTCAAATTTATATTCCCTCACAATAGAAGAAAGCCGTTTTTTCATATTTGAAATCTGATTGTCGATACTATCAATCTCCTGCTGTAATTCCTTCCGTCTGCCGCCCTTGAAAATCCCCGTACATTCAGATAATTCCTTTTTCAGCTTATCCCGCTTTTTCTCACGCTCAAAAATTGCTTTGTTCTGGTCTTTGAGCCTGCTGTCAATCTCTTTTAAGCGGGGATATTTCCTATGACATGATTTTAAGAAGGCTCATGCTTGCGGGCGATTTTCTTGATGTCATATTTGACCATCCCGAAACAATACACGAACTTGTCACGGATGCGGATTTATCAAAAATATTGAAGGAACTAAAGCCACATCTCAAAAATATGCTCTATTACCTGTTCCTGCGTGACTATTCCACCTCTGAATATGCGGACAGTATCGGGCGGAATATCAGAGGTATCAGGGAAACTGCGTTGAAAAAGATACGGAAGCTCTACGGCGGCATACTTACATACAGGAAAGAAAACAGTCTGCCAATGACGATTGACGAAAAATATTTCTTGGAAAATGGAGTGCGGAAGAAAAAGGACACCAGACAGCTTGACCGATAACAAGTAACTGTTTATAATATAGGAAATATTACATCAGATGATGTGACAGGATTGATAGATTGGAGCAGATTATTTATGAAGAATTTATTTGAACATACCAGTGCGCCGTGGATTCGGTACAGTAACTATGAATATAAGACGGGCAGCGATAATAACCTATATATTACGGTTTCCAAAGATGCCAAACCGGAAATGTACCACCCCATGCAGGAAGCGGAGCAGCTTGTCATTGATGCCGTAAATGTCGGACTTGCCGCCATGCACAAAGTACCAGAAGAAGAATTGAAAGAGTCCGTGCTTAACTTTACCAAAAAATATGGTTTTCTCGGCTTTATGACAGCCCTCCCGACAACAGCGGACTTCATTACTTATGAATCGGTGTATCTTCCAAAGAACCACTTTATAAAGGAAGAATCCCTCCCTACGGAAGACTATCTCGCCTATTTCTATCCTTTTGACAAGCCGGATTTCAGAAAGAACGGCGTGGAATCTGGCTGGTCTGTAACTGACCGTGAGGGCATTGCAATCACGATGGCTATGGGAAATGCGCCGCAGGCTGTGGCGATGGGATTGCAGAAGGAATATGCGGAAAGATACGACTGGCTTGTAAAGGAATTTACCGACTGGGCGTTTACCTTTATGACAAGTTTCCTTTATTACATGGATTATGATACGATTGACGAACAGACACGCAGCCTGTATCGCCAAGGCATTTCCGCTTTCGGCGGCATATCCCCGACTTACCGGATCGCGCTCGAAAAGAATTCGCCCGTTATCGTATGGGATTTCCATTCCCTGCTCATCATGATACAGATGTGCTTCTCATTTATGCTCACGGATAAGGACAGTGATATGCGCATGTGCAAGCACTGTAAAAAATCCTTTGTCGCAAGCAGGAAGGGAAATGAGTTTTGCAGCCAGAAGTGCAAGAACCAGTTTAATGTCTACAAATCAAGGGAAAAGAAGAAAGGGAACAGATAAGATGATTACTGCCCTGGCTCTTATCAAGCCGAGGCAGCAATCTTTACAAAAAAATTTTTACAGGCAGCTTTGCAACCTTTTCTCTTACCTCACCTCTGTTTTGGTCTTTCATGGTTTCATAAAGCCTTTCTATTTCCTTATCTAATTCTTCTTCAGACATTTTTTTATATTCTTCAGGAATCTCCAGAATATCGTTTTCACATACCATCCTCTGTTACCTCCTTTACCATAATATCGAACTTCGTGACTAATTCCATAAGAGCCTCTACCTGTGCTTCGTATTCATTATAGCCTTTTTTCAGATATTTTTCAACAACCATCTTATAATAGTCTTCCCGTATTTCCTGATTTGAAGCATATTTGAATATTTTTCCATCATGGCAGGCTACAATGCCAAGACCATAGTGATTAATAAAATTGGAATTCAAATCATTGATACTGGGCGGGTAACTGTTCGGATGAGAATGCAGCGTGATCAGATTATCATACTTTGATATTTTGGAACGTATACTATTTGAATATACAATCTGTTCTTCGGAACAGCTCTCGGTTTCCTCTGCTATCACCGTCTGATGTACCACATCAATCCAATACATATCCTCAAACTTTGTTCCCGACCTATGTTCCAGCATCTTTTTCGACAGTTGAAATATGAGACGGTTCAACTCAGACGAATCGGAAATTAAATCAAATTTTCTTCGGTATCTGCCACTGTTAATATATGTATGGTTTATCACTGTATCCTTGTTTCTGCCATATCTTTGCCCTTCATCCTCTGCCTGTGGCAAAAAGCAATCTGCTTTAATCTCTCGTTTCGTATCTCCCATGAGCTGCTTTGTCTCCTTTTCTTATCCAATTTTTCGACTGATTTCATGCTAACAAAACATACCTATCCTTGTCAAGAGCGCAGGACATTCCCCTTGTAATAAAATCCTAAAAGCGTGATTTTTACAGAGTTCATCATTGATTTCTATATAGCAGAAAATCCACTATAATAACGCAGAGGCAGACCACCACTTTAATGCGGCGGTCTGCCTAATCACCATGACTTCATACTAAAGGGAATATATCAGATCGTGCAGCACTACTTCCTCCGCCCTGCTCCTAATGCTGTTCATCTTCTGAAGCCAACATAGCCAGTCATCGGATTTAAGCCGCTCCGTCACACCCTCTTTCTTTGCCATCTGCCCCACAAGCCTGTCCATCATCTCATTACATTGCCGGGGACGACTACCCCGCCGAGCTTGTAAAGTCTAAGTTTATGAAGCTGAACAGCAGCCATATCCAGTTTGTGATTGACTGTATGCACCAGAACACCACCAAGATACGCAACATCAAGAAGTACCTGCTTGCGGTTCTTTTCAACGCACCAAACACCATTGACAGCTATTACACCGCCCTTGTCGCCCACGATATGGCAAGCGGCGTATTCTTATCACAGGACAGGGAGGACAACACCTTATGAAACAGGGAGCTTTGATTTTCGACAAAGAAAGCGGACGTTATAATATCCGCTTTGGGCTGAATGATTACTACGGCGGCTTGCATTGCGGCGAATGTTTTGACGTGTTCGCAGGCGGCAAATGGAAGCCGACACGCATTGAAATGAGTACCGGGCAGGAATGGTATCTTGTCGGTATCAAGACGGACGTACTGGACGGCTTGCGTGTGCGTGTGCATAACAGATAACCGGGGCGGCTTCCCCGCACAGACCCAAGAAAGGAGGGATTGACCGCCCATGCAGGAACAAATCAACGAAAAGACCGTTCCCGTACACGTCCGCTGCCTGCTTGATGAAGTGGCGAATGCCGTGGAGCTGACGGGCATTGAGAAAGGCAGGGTAACGGGCAACCTCTACGAACTGGACTACCAGAAGCACTACAAGCACGTCAAGGACGCTTCCGTAACCCCCGGAGATACTAAGCTGATATATGAGAAAGGGGAACGGACGCAGGAAGCCGGGAAGCGCATTACCGGGGACGCTGACCCCAACTTAGGGAAATTCGTCAACTTTGAGGAACAGCCCAAAAACCCCGCCGCCCTGCATGGCGTTCTACTGGAAGAAAAATATAACCAACATCGCTTAAATTGTGGTAACATTAAGGAGCATATCGAAACACTGTCCGGCAAGGGGAAAGGGAAAAAGCCGTCCCTGCGGGCGCAGCTTGCACAGGACAAAAAAACCGTAAACACCGCCCCGAAAAAGCAGGCGGCAAAGAGCAAGAACAAGGGATTGGAGGTATAGGCGTATGGGACAATTCAACTTTGAGGAAACAAACCTTATCTGCTGTTACAGGAAGAAAACAAGGGCTGATACGGTGGCGGCAATGACCGCAGCCCTGCCCTACATGGAAACGGAGATACGGGAGCTTGCAGAGCGCACAGCGGAAAAGCTGAAGAAGCTGACCGAGGAAGAATTTGCAGAGCTTGTGTTTTTGCCTGCTGAAGATATGGAGTAATGGAACGCCGGGGAATGGCAGTCTATACAACGCCATTCCTCGATATTTTTGTTGCTTTTTATATTTAATGATTTTCCATATCTAAAAAATCAATGCCTTGCTATTGACATTTGACTGAAAAAGTAATATACTGACTGTCGGAAAGGAGGGTAAATAAATGGAGAATAATTCTTCATGTAGTATTCTTTTGAAACAGATACATGACGTACAGAAAAAAAATATTGATAACACATTACGGAATTTAGATTTAACCTTTTCACAAATCAATGTTTTACGAGCTTTGGTTCATTCAACCGATAAGCAGATGTCCTTAAAAGAGCTAGAAAAAATACTTCATGTTGCACAATCCACTACTGCACGGATTGTCACTAAAATGGAAGGCAAAGGGTTGATAGACAGTTTCAGTGATGTGTCTGACAAACGCATAAAATATATCCGTTTAACGCAATATGGAGAACAGTATAGCAACAATGCGAAGCGAAAACTTGAAGAAGAAGAAACACGTTTACTGTCATCACTTACCGAAACGGAAAAAATAGTCTTTGTCAGCCTGCTCCAAAAAATTGCCAGTAACTTATCATAAATACTCGTTTCCATGAACGAGTATTTTATTTACCAAACAATATAGCAAGCTATCAATGTCTTGCTTTTTATTTTACGGAGGTAACTATGAAAGAAGAGAACAAGTTAGAAATTTATAACGCTATGCCTGTATCGCAGGCTGTTGTGAGAAATGCTATTCCAGCTATGGCGGCAATGCTTATGACACTGATTTACAATTTAGCTGATACATTTTTTATCGGTCAGACACATAATGCTTTTCAGCTTGCCGCCGTATCGCTTGCAAGCCCCGTCTTTCTAATATTCATGTCTGTCGGCATGATTTTTGGTATCGGCGGAACATCTGCTATTTCAAGGGCTATGGGAGAGGGACGGAAAGACCATGCAAAAAAAATATCTTCTTTCTGTATGTGGTCATGTGTCGTTGTAGGAATTATTATGTCCTGCCTGTCGTTGCTCTTTATGGATAACATTCTCGCGTCAGTCGGGGCGAGTGCAGACACATGGGACTTTGCAAAAGACTATCTGACGATTGTTTCTTTTGGCGGTGTGTTTGTGCTGATTTCAAATTGTTTTTCAAATATTCTGCGTGCAGAGGGACAGGCAGCAAAAGCTATGCTTGGTCAGATTATCGGAAATCTGCTGAATGTTATTTTAGACCCCATTATGATTTTGGGATTTGGTTGGGATATTAAGGGTGCTGCTATTGCGACCTTGATTGGTAATTTCGCTGCTGCTCTATACTACGCTTTATACTTTATGAAAGGTAAATCATCACTTAGTATTCACATAAAAGATTTTAGTTATAAAGATAAAATATGCAGCAGCGTCCTTTCTATTGGTATTCCCGCTTCTCTTGCTTCCCTTTTAATGAGCGTTTCTCAAATTATTTTAAACGGGATAATGGCAGGATATGGAGATATGGCAGTTGCAGGAGCTGGTGTTGCTATGAAAGTCACGATGATTTCTGGAATGCTAACGATTGGTATAGGACAGGGCGTACAGCCATTGCTAGGTTTCTGTGTTGGTGCAAAAAAATGGGAACGCTATAATAAACTCATAAAATTTTCACTCTTTTTCGCCTTTGCGGTCAGCTTTGTAATGACTGTTTTATGTTATCTGTTTACAAATCAAATTGTAAGTGCTTTTATAACTGATGTAAACGCATTTGATTATGCCGTAAGTTTTTCAAGGATTTTGCTCACAACCAGTATCTTTTTTGGAATATTCTATGTGCTGACAAATGCAATACAGGCAATGGGAGCCGTCATTCCTGCTCTGATTATCAATCTGAGCAGACAGGGAATTATTTATATACCTGCACTGTATATTTTAAACATATTCTCAAACGCAAGCGTTCTTATGTTTGCACAGCCTATTGCAGATATTCTTTCGATTGTTCTTGCCGCTGTTTTGTATGTCAACGCATATAAAAAACTAAGCAGACAAAAAATCTGATTATTAAATGGATAATGATATTATAGTACTTTTATCATAGAGAAACAGCGTATTGTATTCAAAGAAAATGGCGGGAAAGAAAATGATTATAACAATCAGCAGAGAATATGGCAGTGGAGGACGTGAATTAGGGAAAAGGCTTTCAGACGCTTTCAATATTCCTTACTATGACAAAGAAATTATCGCTTTAATTGCAAAGGAAAACGGGTTTGATGAAAATTATGTAGCCCATATATCGGAAAGGAAAATACAAGCGGCATATCCTTTAACGATAGGACACCAATTCGCAACAACAGTAAACCATGTAACGGAACAGACGGTCAAGATTGCGGTTGAGCAACACAGAATAATTGAGCAGTTCGCAGCACAGGGAAGCTGCATTATTGTTGGCAGATGTGCAGATGTAATCTTAGAAAAATATTTTCCATTCAACATTTTTGTATATGCAGACAAGGAAGCCAAACTTCAACGCTGTAAAGAATATGCGTCTGCCGATGAAAAGCTAAGCAGCATCTAACTTCCGCAAGTCTTCTTTCATCAGCGGGCTTGTCGGCTTGTAGTCCGTGCCTTTGGGGAATATCCCTAACTGATAGCACCAGTAGTAATACAACGCTAAAATTCCTGTGGTTTTCTGATGCGGTTTCCATGCGTTTTTATACTGTTCTGGCATATGGGGAGAGTAGGAAATCCTTGCTTTGTAGTTCCCGTATCGGGAAGCCCCGCCTAACGAACTGTGATTTTATTTCACAAGTTCATCGGCTCTGCGTCTATGCGTCCGGCTCTGTGATGACTGTTATCTGCAAATTTGTTACTTCAATCAATGTTTCCTGCTTACATTTTGGACAATAGAGAGGATAATTTTTCAATACTGTATCTTCTCTGATTTTATCACGGATTTTACTGCCGCAAACAGGACAACGTATCCATTCTGTTCCATAAATGACACTCATATTTTATCCGTTTTCCAATCCCAAATACTTAATTGCCTACTATCGTCCTTTTCTTCAAAGAAATGCAAATAGTTAAATATTTGCTCTTGGTCATGCAAAATTCCATTTTCTTCGCATTTTCGGTGAAAAAGCCGCATTAAATTTTTGCTGTTGCCGCTTTCTATCATATACTGATTTCCGTATGTACGGATATATTTTTCTTTCAGCCCAGGAAATAATCGGTCTAACTGTTCATAAAAATACTCTCGATTTCCTTCTCGGAGAGTTAGCCCCATTCCAAAGCAAATAACGCCATAAACCTTTGCCTCAATACACATATCCAAAATACCTGAAATATTATCTTCAGTATCGTTAATAAACGGCAAAATTGGCGTCAGCCATACAACTGTCGGTATCCCTGCGTTCCTTA
>CAJUKA010000152.1 GCA_910586585.1 uncultured Lachnospiraceae bacterium | reverse complement strand
CCCCTGTTTTCGCCGTGAGAGGGCGACGTCTTAACCGCTTGACCAACGAGCCATATATGAATAAAATTTATTTCAATGCTACTACTCATAATAATTTCAACAGCTCGTAGGGGAATCGAACCCCTGTTTTCGCCGTGAGAGGGCGACGTCTTAACCGCTTGACCAACGAGCCATAACTGTTATATTCTTCATAGCACCGACAACTATTTTATAATACAACAGATTTTTGAAAAAAGCAAGTATTTTTTTCAAAAATCTGCCGCAATCGGATAAGTATATGTTACTTTTCACACCCGCGCCATGCACTTGCTGCATGGCGTCGGAGCAAGCGCCAAAATGCGTGCTTTTTAGCATTTTGTGTGCATCAATTGTTGCAATTCACACCGAAATCGTTGTAAGTATATGAGAAATCTGGCGTAAGTGTGAATTGTAACAAGTATATTAGCACCTCACTACGAAACTTCAAAATCCATACATACCCTAGTTTTCGTATAAGGACGTACTTTGTTATCTGCTACTGCCACATGTTCTGGATGAACTGCATAACCTTTGAGAGATTCCTCATCCTCCAAAGAGCAATCAAGCATCACATCTGCATTAGAAGTAGAAAGTGGGTGAATCTCCACTTTAATATCAATAAGACCAGGAATCTTGCCTTTAAGCGCCTCAAGCCCTTCCTTGATACCCGCTTTTACCTCTGCTTTTTCACTATCAGAAAGTTCATCCTTTAGCTGCCATAATATTACATGCTTTACCATACGCTGTTCTCCTTATCTCAAATTATTGTATTTTTTCACCAAAATTGTAACGCTCCATTGTCTCTGCATTTCGGTATTCGTGTTTCTCATAGTACCCGATTAACGTTCCATCTTCATCGCGCAGCGCAACCATATACACATCTTTATTCTCTTTTTCATTGTGAAACGTATAAATTAAATTATGTTCCTTGCTCTCTGCAAACCACAAAACCGCCTTCTGAATCAATTCCCCAGACTGCGGACTGTGACAGACCAAAATACTTTTCCCTATCAATGCTTTTCCGCCGCTCTTTTTATATCGTTCTATCGCTGCTGGATTCATATAAATAATGTCATGCTCTAAATTGCAAATAACCACTGCACATCTGTCCTGCTCAACGATACTCTTAAAATATTTTGTCAAATCCATGTTCTTTCTCCATTTTTTCTCTATGTTATCAAATTAATGCCATCGGAAATTTTTATTCAATACTTCCTTTGATTGAAGTGTACAAAATTCCAGAGGTTTTTCTACTTCATGTAATCCTGTCTTTCAAAGACAGACTCTGGTTTTTATATATCATTTTCACCTTTATACTAAACAAGATGATTTCATTTGTCAATATCAAACTTATGTTCTTTATCGATTACTCAAACTGTGCCTCGTGCTTTTTAAAAAACTCATAATATGCACGCACATTTCCAAGTTCTGTCCAACGTTTTATATCCACAATTTCTTCGTCCAAATCATAAATTTTTGCGCCTTTCATAGAGAGCAGAAACGGCGAATGTGTGGCAATAACAAACTGACAGTGAAAAAAACGGGCCGAATCTTCCAAAAAACGCAGCAATTCCTGCTGTTTTTCTGGTGAAAGACTGTTTTCCGGCTCATCGAGCAGATACAATCCATCTTCTTTTATCTGGTCACAAAAATAAAGAAATGCACTCTCCCCATTGGAATGCTCTCTTATATTGTCCTGCAAATTACCGCGGACAAATTTTGACTGTGTGCTGCGCCGCGCAGAATTTACCTTTTTTAGCTGCTCATAATCCTCCAAGGAACGCATTTGAAAACGTGAATACTTTGCTTCCTGGTATTCCTCAAACAGCTCCTCTCGTTTCTGATCAATTCCTTCGTTGATACTTCTTAGATTCAGCATAAAATCAAACACATCATCACTCGTAATAATTCGGCTGACCTTTGGTATTTTCCCAATGGTTTCAAATGAACACATTCGTGTATAATCTTCAAAAAAATTCGAGCGGTTATACAATGTATCCCGTCTAAGCCCTAACTTCTCCGCAATCACATTCAAGGCAGTTGTTTTTCCAGAACCATTTCCGCCATACAAAATTGTCACAGGTTCAAAATCGAGCATCCGCAACTGGTGTTTCGACAAAACCTGAAAGGGATAAAAAGTGTCATAACATGTCCTTTGCACATTCATTGTAACATTATATTCTGCTTCTCTATCTGGAAATTCAAAATATGATAAGTAAATCATTTCAAAACCCTTAACCCTTTCTAATAACCTGGACGTTCCCATTGATATCGTTTCATATCTACATGCCCATCAATAAATTCTACCCCTTCTGCTTTGAGAAGCGCAACTTGGCGGTTGCCGCCTCCAAATGCAAACGCATCAGAAACTCTTCCTTCCTTATTTACGACACGGTAACAAGGAATTTCATCTGGATTCGGATTTGCATGCAGCGCATACCCTACGACTCTCGCCCACCGCTGATTGCCGGCAATTGCAGCTATCTGTCCATACGTCGCCACTTGTCCATATGGAATCTGCTTTACTACCTCATATATTTTTTCAAATGCTGACTGATTCATAAACTTCCTGCCTTTCAAAATCCAAAAACATTCGAAATCCGCCCTGTTCGGGCTATTTTCTTATATTTTCGAGTTCAAAGTCCTGCTTTTCCATACAATTATGAAACGCATCGCTTTTTGCCATGATATCTTTTCATATAATTATAAAGCAGACAGGCATTTTTTCATAGAATGAAAATATGATTATTATAAAAAAATAAGAGAATCTGTTTATGAAGAAAATCAATCTGAAAAAAGTAATGCCACTGATATTGCTCCTGATTAGCGCTTTTCTCTTCGGCAGAGGAATCGCATATGTTAAATACGAAAAAATAGATACCTGGGCGACACCTGCAAGCGGAAATTCCGTCTCTGTTGAAAATTGGGGGTTGGGATTTGGTGCTGAAGGCAGCCAGCCTACCGGCAACGCCTCTGCAGAGGAACTGAAAAAATATAATGCATATTACGTTGGAGACAACAAGGAGAAAGTTATTTATCTGACTTTTGATGCCGGATATGAAAACGGAAACACAGAACCAATCTTAGACGCTCTAAAAAAGCACAATGTATCTGCAACCTTTTTTGTTGTGGGACATTACTTAGAATCTGCACCAGAAATCGTAAAACGAATGGTTGATGAAGGACATTTCGTTGGAAACCATACCTATCACCATTTAGATATGTCTTCGATTTCCTCCAAAGAATCGTTTGAAAAAGAGATGAAAGACGTAGAAAATAAATTTAAAGAAATTACTGGGCAAGAACTGGCACATTTTTATCGGCCTCCACAGGGAAAATACAGCACAAATAATCTCAAAATGGCAGACGAAATGGGTTATCATACCTTCTTTTGGAGTCTTGCCTATGTAGATTGGTATCAAGACAAACAACCTAGCAAAGAGGAAGCCTTTGAAAAACTTATTGGGCGCATTCATCCAGGCGCAGTGGTACTTCTGCACAGTACCTCCAAAACAAATGGTGAAATTCTCGATGAACTGCTGACAAAATGGGAAGAAATGGGCTACACATTCCGTACACTCGAAGATTTTTCGCAAAATTGAGCTTTTTCATACACTTTCTAACTCACACTTTCAGCCAAGCAGGGGAGACTGATTCCCCTGCTCATCAAAAACAATTTGTATCTTATCGAATCACTCTGATTTCAAAGGCTGTCGTCTGTGGTGGAATGCTCGCTGTCATAAACGCCGCATGACGCACTCTGACACGCAAACCTGGAACCAGACCCGAAAAATTCATTGGCCTGCCAAAAGCATTCAATATCTGTGCATTTTCTGGAACATGAAAACGAATAACAGACGACAAATTTCCGTCACTGATTGTAGTCAGAATTCTGCCTCGTCTGTCTACATCAACAATTCTGCCAATTGTCACTTGATCCCTTTGGGGACTTTGCACCACCTGTATAACGTATGCTGATGACTGCGGCGGAATACTTCTTGTTGATGCAAGCGAAAATGCAGCGTTTACGGTCATACCCTTTCTCAAATCTGTCAGAGGGATTCTGTTTCCAGCTTCATCTAAAATAACCGTATTTTCTCCTACATTGAGCCGCATCATCTGATTTCCATTATCACAATGAGGACATTCTGTATAGGAAACCAATACAAAAGAACCATTTCTGTTCGACTCAACACGTTCTACAGTCCCGTTTGTAATTTGTGCTAAAAAAGTATTATCCATGATTTTACCCAAAATGTTTTACTATAATATATGCATCTTTCAAATCATGGCCCCTACAACTTTTTCTTTACCCTCAGTTTGACTTAGACCGTTTCTATATCATCTCTGCAATTGCATTCAGCAATTTGCTCACTTTTGGTACATCTCTGTCCTTAAATAAAGAAACAATATCTGACATGTTGTCATCGGTTCCTTTCACGCACTGACCTGTCAAAATATAATCACAGCTCACACCCAATACATTTGCAATCTTTAATAAATTTGCTGCTGAAATCCCCTTTCTGCCACTCTCAATTTCATATAAAAATTTATCAGAAATCTGCGCCATCGCAGCAAACTGATCTCTTGATAACTTCTTGCTCTGTCGAAGCTGACAAATTCTTTTTCCTGCTTCAATATAGATTGGATTTACATTTTCTTTCTTCATCTTTTATCCCCCCTGCGCATATTGTACGCATGCCATTCAAATCGTTTGAAAATCTGCTTTCAAACGATGCATCCCAGATAATCCTTTTACAAAAATTAAAAGACCGTTATTATTATAAAATATTTATAGGATGCTTCGGCATTTTTAGACAAAAAATGTGTTTTTACGTAAATAAATGGCATTTTTCGCTAATTATCTACATTTTTCCTATTGAAACAGAACCTTAAAACTGATATAGGTCATTCCATCCTGTACAATATTTTCTACAGAAATCGTTCCATTGTTTTTCTCAGCTATTTGCTTTGCCTGATACAGACCAATTCCTCTATCTTCACCTTTTGTACTGTTTCCATATTCAAAAAATGCTGCCATTTCTGCGAAACGATACTCTCTGCTTGTATTGGCTATTTCTATAAAGAATGTGCCTGATTTGTTTACTCCAATTTTTACATATATCTTTTTCTCTGTTTCCTCACTAATACTTAGTGCTTCCACTGCATTATCAAACAAAATACCAATAATCTCAATCAAATTATGTACTGCGATACGCTCATCCAAGGAAATATCCTGAATATCATAGCTCACCAAAATTCCTTTCTCAACGGCAAATGCAAACTTTGAATATAAATAACCAACGATAACTGGAGACATTTTTATTTTTAAAAGGTCGTTCAATGAATTGTCTTTTAATATTTCCTGACAGTAATTCATCTGTGTCATCTTGAGTTCTTCCTCATCTTCTATCGTATATTGCATACACACAATCGCATTAATATGATTTTTGAATTCATGCTGCTTCATCCGAATTGCTGCAATCGTTTCTTCAAATGATTTGGTGTACAGCTCATACACCCGCAATTCTTCCACTTTCCGTTTCTTCTCTTTTTCAGTAATAAGCCATAAGATCGCAACAAGGATAATACCTATCATGCATAAAAGAGTTTGCATAACAACTTGTGGACTTAACTGTTTCATTTTATTATACATGTAAAAACAATAGAAAAAGAAAAGACAAAATACAATAATATAAATACTTTCTTTGAACCATATAATTGTTTTAATAAGTGTTTCTGTATATTTTCTTTTCCACATCATAAAAATAGAAATGGTTAAACAATTCTCAATAATCCCTATTGTGCTCACTTGGTACATTTGTAGCAATCGACTGCCAATCAACAGGTAAAATAATAATTGTAAACTTGATATTAGTACTGCTGTTAATCCAAAATTTTTCACTGCTTCTTTCCATGTATATTTAAAGAAATACTTTGAAAACCATATCACACAAATATATGAACATATTTTTGTTGCCATACCATAATAATACATACAAACAAGGACACACAGAAAATTAACTGTTAGCCCTATTATACTATGTATATTTAGAATTGGACGGTATTTAGATAAACGATACAAACAGATCATCATTGCAATATACTCTGTCAGAGATTGTATAATACTAACTTCCATAAACACTCCTTTTTTTTGGAACTAAATTGCACTATTTTTCTTCAAAAGATGCTAAAAGTAATGTTTACAGTGATATTTATTTTCCAAATAAAACTCTTTTTCTACATATTATACCACTTATATCATAAAAACAATTATATCTAATTCTTGTCTTATAATTATTTCAGATACAAAAATTATATATTACTTTTAAGGAAAAATTAAATGAAGATTTTGAATGAATATATGACCAATGAAATGCGTCTTAGTGCATCAGAACAGAAATTTATTATTTTTAAATTTAAATGTATTATCTATGATTCTAGTAAATTTTTTATGATCTCTATCTTTTTTGCTTTTGCAGGATTATTCAGAGAATTTCTATTTGCCTGCATGATCTCTATCCCACTAAGAATTTATTCCGGAGGACTGCACTTTAAACACTATTTATCATGTTTCTCATTTTCCTTTGGATATTTTATACTGCTGATTTATGGGGTTAGTATGATTTCCTTACCAGTTTATTTATCGACTATTTTAATGATTTTGTGTTCTATTATCAATTTCTGTCTTAGCCCGATTCAGTCTGCATCACGCCCTCCGCTGCCTGCATCAGAATTACAGCGTGTTAAGCAAAAATCATTTATACTAAGTATTTATTGTATATTAATTATCTTGCTTTTTTACCAGACACCGCTTGCCTCTGTTGGCTACTGGACTATTCTGCTGCACTCTATACAGCTTATAATAGCAAACTTACTAAAGAAAGGTGGTGAACGATATGAAAAATAAGTTAAGCAAACTCTTTGGCACTGCTGCTGGTATTGCATTATCAATCACAGTACTGGCTCTTAATCCACTTCCATTTACGCCAAGTATGTTTTTCTTCGGCGAACCTGAATATCCATCAGAGGACTAAAAATTCTATAGGAATTCCAAAACAATATCGTTCCATGATATCACATATATCATGGAGCGATATTTGCTATTATTTGGTGAACCATACGATATAGGAATATTCCATTCATTTTCGTATGCTTATGTGATGAACACGCCACAAAAAGGGCGCACATATCCAAGCAGGGGGTTTCCTGCGTTTTTATCTTGCCAAATTCTATTTTAAATCCTCAAAAAAGCTCTTCTTCATCACTCTACTGATTTCGAGTGTTTCTCCATTGGTAAGCGTGATATATCTGTTCATTTTATCTGACATGTACAAATATTTCTTGTTTACCACGGTACTTCCATTGCATTTGAGAAAATCTTTTCTTGGCAGTTCATTCTGGATAGACTTGCATGATTTATATGGAATCTCAATAATCTCATCTTTCAGATGGATATATGATTTTCTGCCATGCGTCTCATAATACATTATTTTCTCAACAGGTATATGAAACAAAACGCCATCTTTGTGAAATGTGAAGGAAGTGATTTCTCTATCCTCCGCACTTGGCGCTCCCAATGCATCAATTATATTTTGCTGAACCTTTTGGATGTCGAAAGGCTTTTCAATATAGTTATAACAATGAATATTGTGCAATGCGTTCAGACCTTGATCCACAAGACTTGTTATAAAGATAATTGGCGTATATTTGTATCTGTCGAGCTGTCTCATTCTTTCTGCAAATATCATTCCAGATGCATCATGTCTGTTTTGCTTATCCAGAATAATATCTATCAGAAACAAATCGATATCTTGTTCCATTGCATAACGATATGCTTCACTGACATTATCTGTATCAAAAATATTGCAGTTCTCATCACATTTTTTCGTAATATTGATCAGGGCAGTTCTTGAATGTTTTTCATCTTCAATTATTAAAACATTTTTCTTCATAAGTACTTACTTCTTTATATCAACTTTTCCTTCGTAATTATTTAATGCATATTGGCAGCATCGGAGCACCAGCTCATTAAACGATATCTGTTCCCCGTTTGCTACAGCCGCAAGTTTTTCGTCAAGTTCTTCTGTAAATCTTATTGTCTTTGGTATATTTGCCCTTGAAAAAGTTTTTTCAATTTTGAACATCTTTACTTGAGAGTAAAAAGTTCTATCAAAAAAATAACTCTTCCATATGGATTTAT
>CAJUKA010000151.1 GCA_910586585.1 uncultured Lachnospiraceae bacterium | reverse complement strand
ATATAAGGAACATATCGAATACACATTTAACGCCTTTTGCAGAGTTGTCATACACGGGAAACTGGAAGCCGCCCTACTCCACCGGGCAGACAGGAAACGCTGTACCGAGTGCGGCGGGTATTTTCTCCCCAAGTCTAACCGGGGGAAATACTGCCCGGATTGCGCCGGACGCATGAAAAGAATCAAAGCCGCACAGCGCAAGCGGAAACAGAGGGATAAATGTCACGCTTTAGGATATTCCAAACCCCCGTAAATCAAGGCTTTTTTGACCGCCCTCAAAGGGTATGCGATACATTTATCCTTTACCCCCGAAAATGCCGTTTTAACTGCGTAACAGAAGCCACAGACAGGAGGTGAGAACCATAACCGAATACATCACAGCCGACACCATCATGCCGCCGTTTTTCCGATACCCCCGTTTTCTGCTGAAAATGGACTTGTCACAGACCGCAAAGCTGCTTTATTCGCTGCTCCTTGACCGTTCCGAACTCTCACAGAAGAACGGCTGGCAGGACAGCGAGGGCAGGACATACATTGTCTACCCTGTTTCGGAGATAGCGGAAATGCTGGATAAAGGCAGCACCGCCATAAGCGCCGCCCACTGTCCCCTATCGGCAAAGGCAGGCTTGACTTGCCAATTGTCAGCGGAAAGCACCTAAGAAGAATATCTGACCGTAACCGCAAATCCAATGCATCTGCATTGGATTCGCAGTCAGCCGACAATGCGGAGAAATTCATCACGACAAGGAAGATAGACAGCTTTGAGAGCCTTGCGAAATTCACAGCGGATAAGGAACAGAAATACAGTCAGCTTGAAACAGTGCATTTGTCAAAGGGGCAGAAACTAAACCGATTAAAGGAACTGTCAAAAATGTATGCCCTCTATGCACCAATCCAAGCCACCTATAAGGAGAGCCAGTCACTCAAAGGATTTGCGAAAATGAAATACGATAAGGAGCATAAGGACAGCTTATCGAAGTACCCCGAATTAAAGGAGCGTATGCAGAGCCTTTTACAGAACGGCGAGAAGATAACGCCGAAACAGTGGAAAGCCGAGATACAGTCTTTGCAATCTGAATATGATAATATCGGCAGGGAGCAGACAAAGACCGCCACAGAATTAGCTTATGCCGAGGTAAACAAAAAGAACCTTGAGAGGGAGCTTCAGAACGAAGGCCGACAGCAGAACAGGCAACAGAGCAGAACGAAACGGAGGGAGGAAGAAATTTAATGTGAATTTTATTGTAAATAGGAGCGTTTTTTTGTATAATTGAAGTGTGGCAGGAACAGGATATATCGTATCTTATGTCACGGATTTTTAGAAATCGAGGTGTTAAAGTGCAGGACGATACAAAACAGATAGAGGAAGTCATGGCAAAACGTACAGCAAAAAACAGCGTATTCCTTGACCTTTTTCAAAACAAGAGTTATCTGCTAAAGCTATATAAAACGCTCCACCCGGAGGACACCACAGCGACAGAGGACTCACTTACAGATGTAACAATCACAAATGTGCTAACTGATAATCTGTATAACGATTTAGGTTTTATTGTCAATAATAAGTTGATGATACTTGTGGAGGCGCAGTCAACATGGACAGTGAATATTTTAGTAAGAATTTTGCTGTATCTTGCGCAGAGTTATCACGAATATTTTCAGCGTACCAGCCAAGACTATTACAAAAGCAAGAAAGTAAAAATGCCAAAGCCTGAACTTTATGTTATTTTTACGGGAAACAAAGGGAGGAAACCCGATAAAATATCTCTGTCTAAAGAATTTTTTGAGGGTGCAGATATAGACATTGAGGTAAAAGCAAAGGTTATCTATGAAAGCGATACAGACGACATTATCAATCAGTACATTATTTTCTGCAAAGTTTTTAACGAGCAGACAAAACAGCATGGAATGACACAAAAGGCAGTTACGGAAACAATCCGCATATGCAAGGACAGGAATGTTTTAAGAGAATATCTGCTTGACAGGGAAAAGGAGGTTGTGACGATTATGATGAGTTTGTTTGATGATGAACAGATTATGAAGTCGTTTATAAGAAGCGAGCGATATGAAGCGGCACAGGAAAACGCAAGGGAAACAGCAAAAAAATTGATTAAAAAAGGTAAAATGACACTTGATGAAATTGCGGATTGTGTTCCATTATTGTCGCTTGATGAATTAAAAGAACTTGAAGCCGAGGTTATGCAGTTAGCGTAATCTATCATATCAATCAAAATCAAATATGGTAACAGCGTTAGAGCATATAGAAACTGAAAAATCTATATGCTCTATTTTTTTGCCATTAAGGAGGAACATGAGCGACAACTTTCAGACCAACACCACAGGGCGATTAACGCCCTGTTTACAACAGAAGATTGACAAGACAAGGTATTTAGTCGAGGTACATTTCTCTGCTACAAGTACCCAAAGCGTAGAGGACAAGTTAAAGCGTGTCATTCTCCACGATTTAGAGCATGGAAAACAGGAAAATTAAGAAAAAGTGATGAAAAATGATGACTTCAATTAGTCTTTTGGATTGAATACAATTAATTTGATAAGCACTACCCCTAAATTTAGTATATTTAATGAATAAAAATGCCAATTTATTCATTTATAATGCATAAATATAATGTATTTTATAGTATGTTAAATTTTTATTATAACACAATTTAGCTATAAACTTTCAAAAGACTTATTGCAGAAATGATGAATACGTCCTTGACAAGTAGCAACAGGAAATGCAACTTAGAAAAATTGCACCGTTACAAGATGGTATTGACCCCAAACAAGGAGAGCGGGTGAATCGGGTATTTCCTGACAAAAATAATATTAGGTACCTTGACAATTTCCTTTTTATAATGATATAATCAAGGTACCTAAAGAAAAGGAGGAGCGATTTATGAAGGAAAATACCATTTGCCCAGGCTGTGGGCGGCATTGCGATCTGGAAAGGCCGCACTGCGGCAGAGGAGAAGAATACTGGCGCACCGGGAAAATGCCGGAGCATCAGCGGAAACAACAGGATCAGGAAATGCACACAGCCAATGATTCAGCAGCAGGTATCGATGACAGGCTGATTATCAGTCTGCGGGATCTGCATCATACCATGCGCTCACTGTATGAGGGGAAAGCGAGCCAGAAGCGCATCCTGATTATCCTGAACGAGTCGGAAACAATTACTCAGAGGGATTTGACGGAGCGTTTGGGAATCCAGCCGGGTTCGGCCAGCGAGATTCTGTCCAAGCTGGAAGGCTCAGGCTGGATTGTCCGGAGACAGAATGAATCTGACCGCAGGACGACGGACATCTCCCTGACAGACAGCGGCAGGGAAATTGCAGAAGAGGCGCTAAAGCAGCGCAGGAAGCGGCATGAGGAAATGTTTTCCTGCCTTTTGGGAGAGGAAAAACAGGAACTGCTGTCACTTCTGGAAAAAGTCCGCTGTGACTGGAAAAAACGGTACAGAGAAAACGAGAATACATTCAAACATGGACACGGTCACGGACGCCATGGAGACTCAAATGGGCATGGGGGACGCTGACCATGTGGAAATATATCAGAAAGTATCTGCTCTTTGCCATCATCGCAGGCCTGTTCATGATTGGCGAGGTGATGATGGATCTGCTGCAGCCGGGATTCATGAGCCGGATTGTGGATGACGGTGTCCTTGGCGTCAACAGCGGGGGCAGGGCCGACCTGCACCTGATATGGATGCTGGGGCTGCAGATGATCGGTCTTGTTCTGCTGGGAGGGCTTTGCGGCTCCCTCAACAATGTGTTCGTACACATATCCAGCCAGAATATTGGAAATGAGATTCGAAAGGACTGCTTTCGCAGGATCATGGATTTTTCTTTCCCGCAGATGGACCGCTTCGGCACAGGCTCTCTGGTCACAAGGGTGACCAATGACATCACCCAGGTGCAGAATTTTGTCTCGCTGTTTATCAGGGGGCTGATCCGCACCACGCTTCTTACGTTTGGAAGCATGTATTTCATGTTTCGGCTGAATGCTGGCTTCGGGCTTATCATACTGTGCGCCTTCCCGTTTCTGGTGGGCGTGATCGGGTTGTGCCTGTGGAGGGCAGATCCCCTGTTTTCCAGACTGCAGGCGTATCTGGATGCCATCAATGAAATCATGCAGGAAGACGTGTCCGGCATCCGCATCATGAAAGCCTGCGTCCGGGAGACCTATGAAAAAACGCGGTTTGGGAAGGCGAACGGCGAGCTGGTGAGGACGCAGATGAAGACCCTTGTGATCTTTGCTTTTATGAATCCCCTCACGAATGCGATTATGTACATAGCTGTCACGGTCATTCTTCTGGCAGGCTCTTTTTCAGTGGGAAGGGGCAGCGCTACACCGGGAAATGTCATGGCGGCGCTGACCTATACCACCCAGCTTCTGAACGGTATTCTGATGCTGGTCATGCTGTTCCAGAATATTTCCAGAGGACTTACCTCATGGAAACGCGTAAAAGAAGTGCTGGAAAGCGTGCCGGAACTGAAAGACGGCTCTTTTGACGGGGCAGCGCAGACACAGGGGGAAATCGAATTCCGTGACGTTTCCTTCGCCTATCCGGGAAGCGCCCGAAACGTGCTGTCCCATATCAATCTGAAGATACACAGGGGAGAAACCGTGGCGGTCATCGGGGCTACCGGATGCGGAAAGACTACACTGGCCGGACTGATGATGCGGTTTTATGATGCGGATTCCGGCGCGGTTCTAGTGGATGGAATTGATGTCAGGGAATACCGGCAGCGGGCGCTCTGGGAAAAAATAGCCATAACTATGCAGAAAAGCGAGCTGTTTGGCGTGACGGTGGGGGAAAATATTGCATGGGGATTGCCGGGAGCGGATAGTATGTCGCTTGCATCCGCAGCATCCATTGCACAGGCGGACAGTTTTATTTCTTCCCTTGGAAACGGGTACGATACAATGGTGGCGGAGCGGGGCATGAGCCTGTCCGGAGGCCAGAAGCAGCGGATTTCCGTTGCCAGGGCAGTCTTAAAGCCTGCGGAAATCTTTATTTTTGACGATTCCACCAGCGCCCTTGATCTGAAAACGGAAGCGGATTTATACCGGGCGTTAAAAGAGTCCCACCCTGACAGCACCAAAATCATCATAGCCCAGAGGATTGCCTCCGTGCGTACGGCAGACAGGATAATCGTACTGGAAAATGGCGGTATCCTGGCCTGCGGCACTCATGAGGAACTGGTGGAAACTTGCCGGGCTTATCAGGATATCTGGCATTCCCAGATGGGAGAGGAGACGAAGGGAGCATGAGCAAGGAACAGGATTCCAGACTTGCCGAACGCAATATTCCGGGAATGATGAACCGGCGGGAACGTTTTGCGGAGCCGGAACACGCCGACAATATCGGGGGCACAGTCAGGCGGATTGCGGTGTATTTTGTTAAGGAAAAAAAGCTGGTTGCCGGAATGCTGGCGGTTGTGCTGTCCGGTACCGTGTGCGGCATTCTGGCGCCCAGCCTGCAGAGTGGGGCTGTAGACATCATCGCGGGGGAAAAGCAAGGCATTCTTTCCCATACGCTGACGTTGATGCTATCCGTCTATCTGCTTTACAGCATCTGCGGGCTGCTTCAGGGATTGTGCAGCGCAAGGCTTGGCCAGAATGTGGTCAGACGGATGCGGGAGGAGCTGTTCGGAAAAATTGTGGAACTGCCGGTACGTTATCTGGATACCCATTCTCACGGCGATGTGATGAGCCGCATGACCAATGACATTGAAAATATTTCCACCACCGTCTCCCAGTCCCTGCCGTCGCTGTTTTCGGGAGTGCTTACGGTCATCGGCACTATGGCGGTCATGCTGTGGTACTGCTGGCAGCTGGCACTGCTCAGCTTTGTTACGGTGCTGCTGACCTTTCTTGCGACCAAATTCCTTTCCGGAAGGGTGCGCAGGTTTTCCCGGAAACGCCAGCAGCTTCTGGGCCGGCTGAACGGGACCGTGGAGGAAATGGTTGCCGGATACCGCACAGTTGTGGCCTATAATCACCAGGATATCACGGCGGCGGATTTCTGCGCCACGGCGGATTCCCTCACAAAAGCAGGGATCAAGACGGATGTTTTCAGCGGCGTTATGGGGCCGGTGATGAACTGTATCGGGAATATCGGCTTTGTCATTATTGCCGTTTTCGGGGGATATTTTTCGATGAACGGACTGATTTCGGTGGGCGTGATTTCCGCGTTTATCGTATACGCGAAGCAGTTTAGCCGCCCCATTAATGAGATCGCACAGATTTACGGGCAGCTACGGACAGCGATTGCCGGCGCGGAGAGGGTTTTTGCTGTGCTGGATGAGGAAACAGAGGATAAAAGCGGTGTGGGGCTGGAAACGGGCGAAAAAGCTGCTGTGACCTTTCAGAATGTATGCTTCTCCTATGAAGCGGAAACTCCCGTGATCCGGAATTTTACACTGACTGTCCCGAATGGCAGAAAAGTCGCGCTGGTGGGCGCTACCGGAAGCGGAAAGACTACCATCGTCAACCTGCTCATGCGTTTCTATGACATAGCAAGCGGGGAAATCCGTATAAACGGGCAGGACATACGCGATGTGTCCAGGGAGAGCCTGCGGCGGAACGTTGCGATTGTCCTGCAGGACACTGACCTGTTTTCCGATACGGTCCGGAATAATCTGAAATACGGAAACGACAGCGCTGCGGAGGAACAGCTTACGGCCGCGGTGGAGATGAGCCAGTGCCGGGATATGATCGGGCTTCTCCCACAGGGGTATGACACGGTGCTGACCGGATCCGGCGCGAATATCAGACAGGGGCAGCGCCAGCTTTTAGCCATCGCCCGCGCTTTTGTGGCGGATCCCAAAATACTGATCCTGGATGAAGCCACGTCCAATGTGGATACGCGCACGGAGAAGGCCATACAGGATGCCATGCACAGCATTATGCAGGGACGCACCAGTATCGTGATCGCCCACTGCCTTTCCACGATAAGGGATTCGGATTTGATCGTGGTCATGGATCACGGGGAGATCGCGGAGAGCGGCAGCCATGAGGAGCTGCTTGCGAAAAAAGGCAGATATTATGAACTTTACATGACCCAGTATGCCGGATTTGCGACATAAGGGACTGGTTGACGGCACAGGACTTCCGTGTGGAAACTTTGTATATTTCTGACAGATAACGGGCAGTTGTTTTTTGTGGAAAATGTCCTTTGCGTTTGAAAGGCAAAAAAAGTATAATATTATCTGGAAATTAAATCATGCAAAATCAACGACACATGTGGCGCACCGCGCGTAAATCTGATTACGGTACGGGTGCTGCAGGTGTCGTTTTTTTGTGCAAAAAAAGGAGAAAGTGTGTAAAGAAATTCTAAGAGGACAAAGTACGCCCGCTAAGAATTTCTTTACACACAGAAGAATGCCAAGAACAGGCATTCTTCACACGGATTGTTTGTGCCGCCGTTGGCGGAAAGGAGGATTTATTTATGGAAAACAGTAACTATCTTGGTACGGAAAAAGTGGGGAAACTGCTGCAGAAGTTTGCAATTCCCTGCATATGTTCCCTTATCATTTCATGCCTCTACAATATTGTAGACCAGATATTTGTGGGAAACGGCGTGGGCTATCTGGGCAATGCCGCTACCGGCGTTATCTTTCCGATTACGGTAGTAGGGTGGGGGTTAAGCCTGTTCTTTGGTGACGGAGCGGCCGCCGCGCTGAGCGTTTCTCTGGGTCGCGGGGAAACAAAGGACATTCACAGGAGTGTTGGCAGTGCGGTTCTTGGATCGTTTTTCTCCGGTGTGGTGGTGATTGTCATTGCCTACCTGTGGGGTGACGGTCTGCTGCGCATGATCGGCGCGACGGATGCAAACATACAAATGGCGCACGAGTATTATTATGCTGCCGGAGATTAATGGGTATGAACTTTTAGAATATGTAAAGCCAATGGGAACGCCGGTTATTTTTCTGACTGCAAAAGATGGCGTAGATGATCGCATCAAAGGGTTAAAGCTCGGTGCAGATGATTATATTGCAAAACCTTTTCAGATTGGGGAATTGTCAGCCCGTGTGGAAGCGCTGCTTAGAAGATATGGAAAAATAAATAAAAAACTTTCTTTTGCTGATGTGGAAGTTGATCCGGTTTCAAGGACGGTGAATAAGGCAGGGGTGCAAATAGATTTAACAGTAAAAGAATTTGATTTGCTTGTGGAATTGGTACAGAATAAGTTTGAAACAAATAAGTAGAGGACAGCCAAGAAATAAAGGGCATAGCAAAC
>CAJUKA010000150.1 GCA_910586585.1 uncultured Lachnospiraceae bacterium | reverse complement strand
TGTGACGTGACAAAGGCATACGCCTTTTCCCTTTCCGTTGTATCTGCCAAATAGCAATAGGCTGATGTTCGGGTGGGAGTAAAAATTTTTGAAAAATTTATATAAAAAACGCCCGAACAGGCTCAATGCCCATTGGACGTTATTCATATCTGTTATTCTGTTTTCTCCACAAACTGCGAGCGTGTATAGTTCACTCTTTAAGGTATATTCTGCTTCACTTCCAGTAAAACACCTTATAAAAGAACCTTCCCACGCCAATAGACGGACAGGTTCCCGAAGTCAAAAAAATATCCCTCAGACCGTTCAGAACACATAAATTCCCCTAAACGTACCCAAAGGATAAAAGCCACGCAAAAAACCTCTGGATACTGCGTTTTTTTATATGCAATATCCAAAGTCTTTTTATTCTTATGTGTGCATTATGCCCCTCTGATAAAGTGATTTATTAGTGCATTTTCAAAGCGAAATGTGCAATATACACTATACATGGAGGTGCATATATGGCAAGAAAAAAGAAAATTGACAAGGAAATGGGATTCCGTCTGAAGAAGGCTAGAACCGACCAGAAACTGACCTATGAAGAACTGGCTGAAAAATCCGGCGTTTCCTCCCGCTATATCAAGGAAATCGAAAATCATGGAAACGTGCCAAGCATTGAAAAGCTGGGGCAGCTCATACGAGCCTTACATATTTCCGCCGATCCGTTTTTTTATCCAACTGTCCCGGCAGACAACCTCGACTACCAGCGGCTGTTGGTTTACCTGTCACAATGTACAGAAGAACAGATTACAACAATTCTCGCTATTGTGGAAGCCTATCTTCGGACATATAAAAATTTTTCAAAGTAAATCCACTCCCTCTCCTATCTCTTTTCTAAAACAAAGGCGGCCACCCTTAGCCGCCTAATTACCTCCTTCCTCTGCAAAACTGTGGCTTGTTTTGCTGTACAGAACGCTTCTTTTTAAGGAAGCAGAATATGTCATCATTTGTCATTTCTTCTCAATGTAATAACTGCATGGCATATCAAGCCAAATACAAGAGAAAAACAGCCACCGCCAAATAGTGATGCTCCCCACCCTGCACCCGACATTGTCATAAAACCGCCAACAAAGAAAATACCAATGCCAAGAAATATACCAACACCATAAAAAAGTCCAATTGCCATATCGTACTTATTAAATTGTCGTTTCTCCTTTTTTTCATATGTTTCCATCTTTGTTATTACCTCCTTCGCAAAATCGTCCATGTTGACTCCAAAAAGAAAGCAAATTTTTTTCAACATATTTAAATCGGGTTCATTAACATCTCTCTCCCAATTCGATAGTGCCTGCCGGGTAACATTCAATTCCCCGGCTAGTTCTTCCTGTGTCATTCCCGATTGTGTTCGCAGATGACGTATTTGCTTTCCTGTTGTAATATCCGTCTGTTCCTGGTTCAAAATAGTTCCTCCTCTCTGATACTGATTTTATCAATGATATTTCGCAATAGCCAGCAATGAACACTTGCATTGCGCAAGACGTTACATTATCTTCTGAAACATATGGCGAACCTTATCTAACCGACTATTTGGGCGGCGAGGTTGTACTACAGGTTCCCCTGAAGTTTCCTGATACCCTTTCAATTCTGTCAAGCAAACGCTTCTTCCATTTGTATAGAAATTCAAATCACTTTTGTATTCCCCGATCCGCCGAGCCGGTATTTCTCCAGTTAAAATTGCCTCATTATTTTTTAACGAAGTTGTTTCAATTACCGCATCATATTTCACAGCATCATGATAAGCTCGTGAAAGATATTCCTGCGGCGCAAATAGGGTAAAAGAAAGATAGGGTTCTAAAACTTGCGTTCCCGCTTTTTTTAATACCTGTTCCAACACAACAGGCGCAAGAAAGCGGAAATCTGCCGGAGTACTGACCGGGCTGTAATAAACACCATATTCAAAGCAAATTCTGCAATCTGTTACCTCCCATCCATACACTCCCTGCTCTAATCCATACCGAATCCCTTCCATAACTGCGTTTTGAAAGCTTTGGTTTAAATAACCGAGAGACACTTTACTTTCATATTCTGTTCCGCTTCCAACAGGAAGAGGAGTGACAGCCAAACCAATCGACGCCCAAAAGGGATTTGGCGGTACTTCAATATGAATTGTATAATGAGCCTCTTTTCGTGGTCTTTCCAGATAAATAACGGTAGGCTCTTTTATTGCTACCTCGACACTATATTTTTCATTTAATAAAGAACAAACAACTTCCAATTGTACTTTTCCCAAAAAGGAAAGAATAATTTCATGAGTGATAGAATCAATCATAAAATGCAGAAGCGGATCAGTATCCGCAATCTCTGTAAGGGCATCCAGTAATACTCCCCTTTGCTCTGCTTTGATTGGCTCTATCGTTGTCCGAAAAAACGGCAGGGGATTATCCGTCCACGCCTTGCGTGGCAATAGTTTTTCATCTCCCAGAACATCATTTAGTTTTAATGTATTGTCAGATAAAATAACAATCTCCCCGGAATCAGCGGTGTCTGTTGGGACGATTTCTCCATCAAATGGAATTGACATCTCTGTAATTTTAATTTTTTCCTTTTTTGACAAAAGAATCGTTTCCCGTAAACAAAGCGTACCGCTATAGAGCCTTAAATAGCAACGTCGTTTTTTCTGCTCGGTATATTCAATTTTAAATACATACCCACACAATTCCGATTGACTGTCGTCTGTTTCCAATGAAAAAACTTCTGTAATCACTTCAAGCAATTCTTTTACCCCGATATTGTCTTTTGCGCTTCCATGATATACCGGAAAAAGCGTTCCCCTTTGTACCCTTCGTTTTATTTCTTTTTGCAGTTCCCACAGTGTCAAAGGGACTCCTGAAAGATATTTTTCTAAAATATCATCATTCCCAGCAATTACAGCATCCCACTTTTCAAAATCTGCAACATCAGAAAGTATTATTTCTGAACAGAAATGAACTTCCTGCATAACAATCATATCTTCTGTCAATTTTTCTCTGATATTTTGATAAGTTTGCTCAAGAACAACACCACTTTGATCTATTTTATTGATAAAAATGATTGTTGGTATCTTCATTTTCCTTAGCGCATGAAACAGCACTCTGGTCTGGGCTTGTACACCATCTTTTGCGGACACTACTAAAATTGCTCCATCCAGAACCGATAAGGAGCGATGCACTTCTGTTAAAAAGTCCATGTGTCCGGGGGTGTCCACAAGATTAACTTTGTACCCTTTCCAGCGAAAAGATGTAACGGCAGCCTGAATTGTAATTTTCCTTTGACGTTCCAAAGCCATAGAGTCCGTTCTTGTTGTACCTTTATCTACACTACCTGGTTCCATGATTGCCCCGCTTGTATACAGCAGGCTTTCTGTCAGTGTTGTTTTTCCTGCATCAACATGCGCAAGAATGCCGATATTAATTATTTTCATATGTCGTCCTCCATTCACAGCCAAAAAAAGGCATAAAAATCCCCAGCAGTAAAATACTTTTACCACTGGGGATACAATCTGTGGACATACACATAAAAGACACGCACCAATAGGTACTTGCCACTTTTCTTGCCATGTCAATATAAATAAGGCAAAAGTATTCTTAAATTTGGTACAAAAAACTAAGCCCTTGTTCCAAAGGACATCCCAAAGTTTTTTGTTCCCACTATTTGATTATAGTTTTATTTAAGAATACCTTGCCGCATATTTTTTAACTCCTTTTTGGAAATGTAGTAATTATAACACATCTGCATCTGAAAAGAAAGCATTAAATAATATTGACTTACATTAAATTTTCTGGAGACTTATGCTAATATTCAAAGAAACAAATCGAAATATACAAGAGGATTTTTTATGGGAAACGAGATAAATATTGCATTACTTCAAATGCTTCCGGGTAAAGATATTACAGAAAATATGGAAAAGGCATAATTATTTAAAAAATAGAGCAATCGCAACCATAATCTGAAAAGGGAGATAATATTTAAGAAACATCAAATATTCGGATAATTATCCTGTAAAGGTTGTCATTCTCTGTTCAGATGCAGAGACAATAAAAACAGCCGAACAACATCAAGGAAAATTTGGCTATTCCCCATACTGGCTTTTGCTAAACAACTCCAACCAATCACCCCAGTAGACAGTAACCTCCATTTTGAAACTGGAATAAATTTGTCGAGCATCACAATTCCAATCTCATAGAAATGACTTCCTGAAATCCGGCTATGCGGGAGCGAAATCCTTTGGGATTTCTTCCACACTCGACAAATCCAGCCCGTTCGTACATAGAAACTGCTCTTTCATTTTCAGCAACTACTTTAAGTTCAAGCTGGTTATATCCCGCTGTTTTAGCACATTCGATACACGAAGTCAGCAAAGCCTTACCAATTCCAAGTCCCCAATACTTTTTCACAACACTGATGCCAAATTCTGCTCGATGCCGTACCTTATATTTTGTACCGATTGCCTCAATTCCTGCTGTTCCCGCAATTACACTATCAACTATGGCAAGCAATTCAATCTCTCTTTCACTCTCAGCTTTTTCTTTCAGAAACTGGCTCTCCTGTGCGACATTAAAACTGTTTTCATCTGGATATGTAAGCAAATAATCTGTTTCACTATGTGTCAGATTGAAATTATCCACTACAAGCTGACCATCACTCTCTGTTCCATTCCTCAAACAACATTCCATGCCATTACTTAATATTATTGTTTTGTTATATCTCATAACTGCTCCTTTACTGACAACTGTCCTCAAAGTCAGCTTCTTCATCTATACAATATCCTAAGCAGAAAAATGTTTTCTCATTTCATATTGTTTAACAAATACACTAAATTTCAATTTCTTCAAAAAAGCGTTCAATGCCTGATCCCGTTCATCCACATTTATTACTCTCATCTCTAAACTCTTTGTTTGTTTAAGTAAATCTAACAAAATCTCTGTGGCAACTCCCATTCTGCGATATTTGGGATGTACCGCTAACTGCGCAATATCTCCTTTTATTTTGTCCACAATACCATATCCAATCAAGTTTCCATCAAATTTAACAATCGTATAAGAAAAGGATTTCGCGATTGCACAAACAGCGTCTTTTGCGTTTTGCCATGAAGGTGGATAAGTCCAAAAATCTTTGACTGCTGTCCATTGATCATCTTGTAATTTTTCCGGATGTTCCAGTTTCCACACTTTATGTATGCCCGGTTCTTTTATCTTGCCCGTCAGTTGGTAACAATTCAATATTCTGTTAATTCGAAATCCCTGTTTTTTATATAAAGTGAGCGCCTTCTCATTATCTTGAATCACTTCCAGTTGATACACGCTGATTTTATTTTTTATACATATAGTGCTAACCAGATTCAATAATTCCCCCATAATTCCTGTTCTCCGAAAATCGGGGATAACTCCTGTTCCGAGGTCATAGACTGTCTTTTCGTTATCCCAATCTCTCACTCCATTCAAGATAAAACCGACAAGCGTTCTATCTGCAAAGGCTCCAACTGAAACCGCAGGCATAAATCCATTTCTTTTCAGCATTGTTTCAAAAGATTTAAAAGGCATATCAACTGAAACCTGATAATCAGAAAATGCCTGTGTAAACGCTTCGTATATACAAACGAAATCTGTATTTTCCAATGTCCGGTATTCCATATTTTCTCCTAAAATGTCATATTTACTCTATTGGAAGATTGTGCTGTTTCAAAAATGAGAGCTTATCCCAATAGCCTCGCTGGAATAAAATTTTCCCATTCACTACCTGAAAAAAACCACACCCCCGTAACCCCAATGGATCTCGCCATTCAAGGATTGCCCATTGCCCATCCTCAAAAATATTTTCTACGATAGCTGTCATATCCGATGTTGAAAATTCGGCTGTGAACATGGTACGGATTGCTTCAATGCCTACTACTGGCTCATTCGCTACTTGGTGATTCGTCGCATTTTCATGATAAAGGGTTGTAATTGCTTCCACATCATGTTTATTGAATGCATCTACCCATAACTGAACAACTTCTTTCGGTCTTAACATTTCTGTTTTTCCTCCTATGCCTTGTGTGTTTTTATTATATCAAAAAGCAAGTTAAAAGTCGAGAATCATGATAAAGGCACAAAAACTCCACAAACCAACACACCCTCCGGGAGTGTCGAGGGTAGAGTAGCAAGCACTGCCCATGTCCGGACACATGGGCGAAATTCCCCATGCCTGCCTACCGTCCGCATGATGAAATTTCCATAGGGAAGTATCCCTAACCCTCTTTGATTTTCTTTCCGTTTTTCTCTAGCAGTCCTTGACCTTTACCCGCAGATTTGCTACAATAACACATGGATAATTCTATCCAAAAACAACTGAACAGACACGAAACCAGACTGTTGTAAATCGAACATTTTACAGCAGTTTTTTTATGCCCAAATGCAGGAAGGAGTATCAGAAATGGCAAACAGGACACGCACGAACCGCAATGAAATTTGTCTGAATGACAGGGAACAGTATATCCTTGATGAGAAGTTCAGACTGTCCGGCATGAAAAGCAAATCTGCTTTCCTCCGGAAGCTCATTCTCTATGGATATGTATATGATGTGGATTACAGTTTTTTGAGGGAGTATAACACAGAGCTTGGGCGGATCAGCTCCAGCCTGAACCAGATTGCAAAAAGAATTAACAGTACAAGCCATGTCTATCAGGAAGATATGGACGAAGTAAAGGAGTTGATGAAACAGGTATGGCATACACAAAAATCCATGCTATCACAGCAACCGTTGATAAAGCGGTAGCCTACATATGCAACCCGGACAAAACGGACGAAAGCATCTACATTTCTTCCTATGCCTGTGCGCCGGAAACCGCAGCGATTGACTTCAAATATACCTTAGACCACTGCCGGGAAAACAGCCCCAATAAAGCCTATCATCTGATACAGGCTTTCGCTCCCGGTGAGGTCAGTTTTGATGAAGCGCACCAGATAGGGAAAGAACTTGCCGACAAGGTTTTAGAGGGAAAATTTTCTTATGTTGTCACCACACATATTGATAAAGGTCACGTCCATAACCACATCATTTTTTGTGCCACAGACAACCTTGAACATAACAAATATCATGACTGCAAGCAGACCTATTACCGCATCCGGAAATTGAGTGATGAGCTGTGCAGCGAGCATAACCTTTCCGTCATTATCCCCGGCGGGGAGCGTGGAAAAAAATATAATGAATGGCAGTCAGACAAAAACGGTGCAGCGTGGAAAACGCAGATAAGAAAGGACATCAATGCTGCCATAAAATCATCTTCCACCTATGAGGAATTTCTGCTCCTGATGCGGGCAAAAGGCTATGAAATAAAAGGGGAAAGTTTTGAGGAAGATGCGCCAAAATATATCTCATTCCGCCCGCTTGGAAAAGACCGTTTTGTGCGTGGCAGCGTGAAATCCCTTGGCAAAGAATATACAAAGGAGCGGATCAAAGAACGGATTGAATTGAAACGGGAACGGAAGGCTGTTATCCCGAAAAAAGATTACTCTAACAGAAAACTGGTTGACACCTCTGATGAAAAATTCCAGAACAGTCCGGGACTGCAAAGGTGGGCAGCTATCCAGAATTTAAAGATTGCTGCACAGGCATATAATGAAGCCGGTTCTATTAAAGAACTGGAGCAGAAAATCGCCACCACAGCCGCCACAGGGAAGGAAGCAAAACAGACTGTCCGCAAGCTGGAGAACCGCATGAAAGACCTTGCGGAAATTATCAAATATGCAGAACAGTATAAGGCAAATAAATCCTATAATATTGCCTACAAAAAAGCTAAGAACCCCGACGCATATTTTCGGAAGCATGAGAGCCAGATCATTCTCTATGGCGGCGCAAGGCGTATGCTGGAACAGGCAGGCATCAGTTTAAAAGGTTTGAACATCGACAAGCTGAAAGCGGAATATCAGGAGCTTACCACGCAGAAGAAAGAACTGACCGCCACTTACAAAAACTGTGATAAGGAACTGAAATCTCTGAACCGGAAACTGGAAAATCTCAACCAGTATTTAGGGCGCACAGAGCCGCAGAAAGGCGCACCGGAACAGCCGGACAGAAATAACACCCCTGCCCGGTAAAAAGGACGAAGAACCGTCTGTTAAGAGCCTGAAAACGCATCGTGGAAATGTGCATAACTCCCCATTCCGTCATGGACAACACCGTTCACAGGACATGGAAAAGCAAAAGGCAGCTTTCCCACATCCTGCAAACAATGTTGCCCACAACTCCATAAAACGGGGAGTTATACACATTACGCACAATGCCGACGCCTGCGGAATCCCATTCTTTCCCTCCTCTTTTTTATATAATCAGAAAAATATTCTTGCAGATTATACCATATCCATGTATGATAATATAAAAATCTCCAAAAAATAGGAGTGCCGAAGCACCCCCATTTCCTAAACCCTCTTGCAAAATCCGCAGTGTTGGTTTATAATCATCATA
>CAJUKA010000149.1:305-8509 GCA_910586585.1 uncultured Lachnospiraceae bacterium | reverse complement strand
CTACAGTAAGCCAATGCTCCGCCCCAGTTCCCAGCGATCCTATGAGGACTTTATCAGGCTCTACATCCGCCCCAAATTGGGCAGTGTTCCTCTGAACAAGTTAACGATGAATGACCTCCAGCGGTTCTTCAACTGGATGAGAAAGGATGGACGTACGCTGCATAGAGAAACCAGAGGCGGTGGTCTCTCGGACAATATGGTGCGCAACTGTCACAGTCTCTGCCGCAGGGCGTTGGAAAAAGCTGTGGCAGAGCGATTGATCGTAAAGAATCCAATTGAGGAATGCAAGGCTCCGCCAATCAGACGGAAGGAGATGCATCTGCTCAGCCGGGAGGAACTGCAAAAGCTGCTGATCCAGGCCCGGGCCGAGGGATACTATGAGGTGTTCCTGCTGGAGTTGACCACCGGGCTTCGGGTGGGGGAGCTGATGGCACTCCAGTGGGACGATTTGAATTTCAATACCGGGGAACTGCGGATTGAGCGGCAGGTCTATCGAACCAAAGAGGAACTGCTGATCCAGGAGCCAAAGACCAAGGCATCTATCCGAACCGTGATTCTTCCCCCGCCTGTGGTCGAGGCGCTAAAGGAGTACAAGAAAACCGTCTCCTCCCGATGGATGTTCCCCTCGCCCAAAAAGGAGGACGCTCCGCTGGCTCCAGCAGCCGCCAGCCACAGGCTGAGTAAAATCCTATCGCATGCTGGGTGCAAAAAGGTTCGCTTCCACGACCTCCGGCATGTTTTCGCCACTAACGCTCTGGAGCATGGGATGGATGTGAAGACCCTGTCCACCATCATCGGGCACGTCTCCAGTGCCACTACGCTGAATGTCTACGCACACGTCACTGATGATATGCAGAAGCAGGCCGCCGCTAAAATCGACCGAGGTATTGGTAAAGTAGAGATTCCCACAGAAAATCCCCAGGCAGTAGCCAGCCGCACCATGACAGATTTCAAACCCAAGCGGGGCAAGCGCCGCTACTGGGGCAGCGGATACCTGGGTCAGACCAAAGGTGGTCGCTGGAACGGAAGGTACACGGTGACCTGGCCCGATGGGACAAAGCGCACCCGAGACATCTACGCAGACACGGAGGAGGAATGTGAAAAGCTGTTGGCAGTAATGATAACCGAGATGAAAACAGAGGTAGCCGCCGAAAAGGAGCGGCTGAGGGCAGAGAATAAGGCAAGTTGAGAGTTGCGGCCCACCGGGACACCCCCGGTGGGCCAGTTTTTCTCTGTCTGTGGGCAAATATGTGGTCAAGGAGTATCCAGCCGTACCAAGCAAGCAGAAATTGTCACGAGAATGGCAGGTCTGAAACAGATAATGGAGATTTTCAGGGCCAAAAATCAGTCCTTATCCTCAGAGCAGCGTGTGCGCTGGTACATACAAAGACAATGCTACAGGAACGTGGCGGGTAATCTATCGTTTCACGAACTGGAAAGGGGAGCGGAAGCAGACTCAGAAACGTGGATTTGCTACAAAGAGGGAAGCACAGGCGTGGGAGCATGAGGTCATGCTGAAACAGGGCGCAAAGCTGAATATGACGTTTGCCAGCTTCTTTGAAGTTTACGAAGCCGACAAGAAACAGCGTGTCAAGGAAAGTACATGGGAATCCAAAAGCCATGTAATCCGCACAAAGATTTTACCGTATTTTGGGAATCGGAAAATAGCAGAGGTTGAAGCAAAGGATATTATTGCATGGCAGAATGAACTCATGGCGTATCGGGACGAGAAAGGAAAGCCCTATTCAGCAGATTATCTGAAAACCATTCACGCCCAGCTTACGGCGATTTTCAATCATGCTGTGAACTTCTATAACTTGCCCTACAATCCGGCAAGGCGGGCAGGAACAATGGGAAATGAGATTCCAAAAGAAATGAACTTCTGGACGAAAGAGGAATATCTGAAATTCTCCGAAGCCATGATGGATAAGCCACGTTCCTATTATGCTTTTGAAATGCTTTACTGGTGCGGAATCCGTTCCGGCGAACTGCTGGCTCTCACTCCGGCTGACTTCAACTTTGAAAATCAGACGGTCACAATCAGCAAGACATTTCATCGTTCTAAAGGGAGAGACATTATCACAAGCCCGAAAACAAAAAAGAGTAACCGTACAATCAAAATGCCGCCATTTCTCTGTGAAGAAATGCAGGAATATATCAAAATGCTCTACGATATTCAGCCGGACGAGCGGCTGTTTACGGTCACAAAATCTTATCTTAATCACGAGATGGAGCGAGGGGCGAAGCAGGCAGGAGTGAAAAAGATTCGTGTGCATGATATTCGGCATAGCGCGGTTTCATTGTTAATCGACATGGGATTTTCAGTGCTGGCGATTGGGGAGCGCATGGGACATGAAGCGGAGAAAATCACTTATCGCTATGCTCACTTGTTCCCTACGGTGCAGACGGAAGTGGCGTAATCATACGGTGGCATTCCGGGTATCTGACGAGGAATCAAAGCTACTTAATGATTTGGTAGTGTTGTCGGGCTTGACGAAGCAAGACTATATCACAAGGCGACTGTTGTGCCAGGATGTGGAGGTACAGGGAAATCCGAGGGTTTATAAGGCTCTGAAAAACCAGATGGCGGCTATCTACGAGGAATTGAAGCGACTGGAAGCATTAAGCTCGGACAATGACGAACTAATCGCAATCACATTAGACGGTCTGAAAGGAGAAGATGAATGACAGAGAAAATAAAAACGACTGCTCCCGTATCATCTGTTGGCGCAGATGGGGCGCAGCCGAATGTAAAAAACTTCAATGAAATTATAGCAAATCCGCAGAAACAAATCAATCTGCAAGCCACTAAAAACTCGGAGAAATCCAGGAGTGGTGGGCTGCATACTATGTCCATGCCAGAATTATATGACACCGTTTTTGTGCCGAGAATGCCGGTTGTGGATGGCTTTTTATACAGTGCACTTATCTCTTTGTAGGTGCGCCGAAAGTAGGAAAGTCCTTCTTCATGGCGCAGCTTGCCTACCATGTGGCAATGGGGATTCCGTTGTGGGATTATCCAGTGCGAAAGGGGACAGTATTGTATCTGGCATTGGAAGATGACTATGCAAGACTTCAACGGCGGCTTTCTGGAATGTTTGGTGTGGAATGTGCTGATAATCTGTATTTTGCGACACAGGCAAAAACCTTGAATGAGGGATTGGACAGGCAGTTAGAGGGATTTTTGAAAGAGCATAAGAATGCAAGGCTGATTATCATTGACACACTTCAGAAAGTGCGTGAGGTCGGCGGGGACAGGTACAGCTATTCCAGTGATTATGAGATTGTAACAAAGTTAAAATCGTTCAGCGACAAATATGGTATCTGCCTATTGGTGGTTCATCATACACGCAAACTGGAATCCGAGGACAGCTTTGACATGATTTCCGGCACAAATGGGTTACTGGGAGCGGCAGACGGGGCGTTTATCATGCACAAAAAGAAACGTACAGATAATGAGGCGGTTATGGATATAGTTGGGCGTGACCAGCCAGATCAAGAACTGACTATAGAGTTTGACAGGGAACGTTGTGTCTGGAAATTTAAGAAAGCGGAAACAGAGTTATGGAAACAGCCGCCCAACCCGCTTTTGGAAGCAATCAATGCGTTTCTGACAGAGGACAGGCAGGAATGGGAGGGAACTGCGACGGAACTTGTGAACCAGTTGCCGGATATGCAGTTACAGGCGAATGTGCTTTCCAGAAAGCTGAATATCGTCAATAGCCAGTTGCTCAATGATTATGGCATTTTCTATGATAATAAGCGAGGACATGAGAGAAAAATTATTCTGAAACGCCTTGAACCGAAAGAGTAAAAGCGACGATATGCGTCGGTTGCGACGGTATTTTTGATAGCGGGCTGGTGTAGAAAATATCGACGCTATCGACGCAAACCGACGCAGAAAGGATTGAATGATGAAGAATGTGCAGATTCCCTATGAGTTGTTTATGCTGATGCTCCGCTATCATCTGGTGGAAGATGATGATTGTCTGAATGAAATCCGGCAGGGCCTGGAGCAGAAATTAGATTCGCTGGTGCGCCATGAATTATATGAAAAATATAAGACTGCGCCTACACAGGAAGAACGGGAAAAAGCCAGACAGGAATATCTGGAAAGGCGGGGAGTGCCGAACAGCTTCCGCTGGTAGTTTTTCCTTTGATGATAACAGACAGGAGCGTGTCACGCTCCTGTTGATAGCAGACAAAGAGAAAGGTGTGATTCGATGATAATTCAGCCGGAATGGGGAACCCGGAACGTGAACAAATATTTTTACCAAAGCGAAGCCCGGAGGATTGCCGCACTTAACGAAGTATTCGGAGATGTGGAACTAACTGTGGCAGAAATGCGGACGCTGGTATGGCTTGCCGGGTGGGAGGAATGTACGGTAGAAAATGTACTTTCGGCTATCCGAAAAGCTATGGCGGCGGAAGCAAAGCGGCTGAAACAGCCGCACCGTCCGTAGGACGGAAAAACCCTCGGCAGAGTGCAAAGGCAGCTTTTGATGGACGGAACGGCTGTCAAAAGTGCTTTTGTATTACTTTCGGCGAAAGTAACAAAGCCTATGCGCCGTATCCGGCGCTGATGACCCGAACAAGGAGAAAGGATATTGATTGAAGCGAACTATTAGCTTTATGACAGGAAAAGGCTCTGTCAACCATAACAACAGAAAATTCCATGCGAAGAATACTGACCCGGAGCGAAGCTGTCTGAACGTGGAATACTGCAACGAAAATGTAAAGGACGTATACCACGAATTGTTTGACGAAGCCCTCGCCCGGTACAATGAGAAGCAGACAAGAAGTGACCGCCGGATTGACGATTACTATGAGAAAATCCGCTCTGGAAAGCAGGAGAAGCCATTCCATGAGATTATACTGCAAATCGGGGATAAGGACAACATGGGAGCGAAAACGGAGAACGGACAGCTTGCAGCAAAGGTACTGGATAAATATATGCAGGACTTCCGGCAGCGCAATCCTACGCTAAGAGTATTCAGTGCCTATTTACATATGGACGAAGCAACGCCCCACTTGCATATTGATTTTGTTCCTTATACGACAGGAAGTAAACGGGGGCTTGATACAAGAGTATCTCTGAAACAGACGTTAGCGGCTCTCGGATTCAAAGGCGGCACAAGACGGGAAACAGAATTAAATCAGTGGGTGGCTTACGAAAAAGAACAGCTTGCTGCTGTTATGTTGGAACATGGGATTGAATGGGAGAAGAAAGGGACACATGAGAAGCATTTATCCGTTCTGGATTTTGAGAAAAAAGAGCGGGCAAAGGAAGTTGCAGAACTGGAAGCGAAGAAAGCAGAATTACAGGAAGAAAATGCCGCTTTTCAAGAAATCAACGAAGATTTGCATGAACGGCTGTTACAGGTTGATGATGAGATTTGTTCCTTACAAGAAGATTTGCAGAAATCCCGGCAGGAAGCGGAGAAAGCGCAGAAGCAGGCGGATAAATACCAGAAACGCATGAATGAACTTGCCCCTATGGTTAAGAACATGGAGAAGCTGGCGGCAGATTTTTCCGCAGATCCGGAGCAGACGCTTACAGAAGCGGCAGTTGTAGAATCTGCAAAATCATACCGGGAGAAAAAGGCGAAACCTCTTGTAGTGAAAATGGTTCAAGTTATGCGCTCTATCTATTCGGCATATCTGGATATTTCAAACAAATTTACGAAGCTGCAAGCGGCTTATAACAGGGAACGGAGCGGAAACGAGCGGTTGACAAACAGGCTGGAAGAAGTTTTAGACGAAAACCGGGAACTGCGGATAGTGGCGGCAGATTTTGGA
The DNA here is from genome assembly GCA_910586585.1 of uncultured Lachnospiraceae bacterium. Taxonomy (GTDB): domain Bacteria; phylum Bacillota; class Clostridia; order Lachnospirales; family Lachnospiraceae; genus COE1. The sequence continues at coordinate 2,710 of CAJUKA010000149.1, read as the reverse complement.
CGTATAAAGGCGGTGGTCGGCTCTGAAAAGGTAAACGCTGTTATTAACCGGGCGAAGCAACAGGAACAGATAGAAGCCGAGCAGAAACGGGCTATAAGGAGAAAATACAATCGGGAAGCCCGCTGACAGGCAGAGGGCTGCTTAAAGCCCTCTTAGCTGCCATGAAGCGAATCTCTGCCAGTTAGTCAAGAGCGGCGTAGCCGTTCAGTTTACTCTTGACTGGCTGGTGGGGATTTGCTATCGGAATGTAAAGATTTTAGTAAAGGTAAAGAATGAACGGGACAGATATTCGGATAGATTTTTTATGGAAAATACGGTATAGTATAGAAGTGGCTATTTGAAAAAGAAGAGAACATTTGTTCTAAAAACTATTGAAAATAGAGCGGATATAGAGTATAATTGGTACACATAGATGGATATGGGGTGAGATAAAATGCTGGAAAAGATTATTGAACTCACGAATTTATATATAGATAGTATGCCAAAGAAAGAGAGAAAAAAATATGGGCAGTTTTTTACAAGTATGGAAACTGCAAAGTTTATGGCAAATTTGTATGACGCTCCGATCAATAAGCAGAGTGTAACGGTTTTGGATGCTGGGGCGGGTTCTGGCATATTATCATGTGCTTTTATTGAATGGTTAGAACAGTTTGACACAGTAAAAGAAATAGAATTGACTTGTTATGAGAATGACGATAATGTGTTGGGGCTTTTAAAAGATAATTTGGAGTATTGCAAAAATTATTCAAGTAAAGTAGTTAAATATAATATTCAGACAGAGAATTATATTACAAGTCAATATTTAGATTTTAACTATATGATAGGCGGAAATTCTAATCCGATGAAATATGATTATGTAATTGGAAATCCACCTTATATGAAAATACCGAAAGATGCGCCGGAAGCGACAGCTATGCCGGAAGTTTGCTATGGTGCGCCGAATATGTACTTTATTTTTGCGGCTATGGGACTTTTTAATTTAAAAGATGACGGGGAAATGGTTTATATTATTCCTCGTTCATGGACATCGGGAGCATATTTCAAACGGTTCCGACAGTATTTTCTGACAGAAGGGAAATTGGAACATATTCATTTATTTGTAAGTCGGAATAAAGTTTTTGACAAAGAAGATGTATTGCAGGAGACCATTATTATAAAAGTTCGAAAAACACATGTAGAGCCGGCACAGGTGAAAATTACATCTTCTAAGTCAAATAAAGATTTTAATGAATTAACTTTCTTGACCGTACCATATGATCTTGTTGTTTCTGGCGTGGATTACTATGTATATTTGGTAACAGTTGATGAGGAAGTTAAAGTATTAAAACGGCTGCATAAGTTTAATCAGACATTACCTGAAATTGGTGTGAAAATGAAAACAGGATTAACTGTAGATTTCAGAAACCGAGATATTCTTCGTGACGAGGAAGAGGAAGGTGCAATCCCGTTATTTTATTCGCAACACATAAAACAGGGAAATGTGCAATTCCCTATTCAGAAAGAGCATGAATATGTGGTGACAGATCAGCGTGGGCTTATGCAGGATAATAAGAATTATTTGTTTGTAAAAAGATTTACGGCAAAGGAAGAACCACGAAGATTACAATGTGGGATTTATTTGGCAAAGAATTATCCACAGTATACGAAAATTAGTACACAGAATAAAATCAATTTTATTGACGGACTTTTAGGTGAGATGTCGGAGTGCTTGGTATATGGTCTGTATGTGCTTTTTAACTCTACATTATATGATGAGTATTATCGGATTTTAAATGGCTCAACGCAGGTAAACTCTACAGAAGTAAATTCGATGCCTGTGCCAGATATGGAGAGTATACAGGAAATGGGAAGAAAGTTGATGAAATCAAAAGATTTGTCGGAAAGAAACTGTAATTTGATTTTGGAGGGATACTGTGGATAAAGTTGAAGAAGCACGAGAATTTTTGAAGATGGTGGGTATGCCAAAAGCACAGCAGGCGGATATATGTTGTTATGTACTGCTGGCAATGGCAGATGTGAAACCGGACATGTCATGGAAAGAAGCGAGTAACGAGTGGATTCGTATTCATGACATCATTCAGTTTTCTAATGCCTTTTATGGGACTACTTATGCAGAGAACAGTCGGGAAACATTTCGTAAGCAGGCGTTACATAGATTTCGCACTGCTGCTTTGGCAGAGGATAATGGAAAGGCAACGAACAGCCCGAACTATAGATACCGCCTTACGGAAGAAACACTGAAAATGTTGAAAACATTGCAATCTGTAGAATGGCAGAAATCGTTGAATCGTTTTCTTATGTATCATGATAAGCTGGTTGATATTTATGCTTCTAAAAAGAAAATGACGATGATGCCAGTGAAGATCAATGGGGCGGATTTTAAATTTTCAGCAGGAAAACATAAT
>CAJUKA010000149.1:0-295 GCA_910586585.1 uncultured Lachnospiraceae bacterium | reverse complement strand
AGCAATTATTGAAGAATTTGCGCCGAGATTCGCACCAAATTCGGAATGTCTGTATGTAGGCGATACCACAGAGAAAGATTTGGTAAAGAATGTTGATAAGCTAACGGAGTTGGGTTTTGAAATTACTCTACATGATAAGATGCCAGATGTTGTTCTGCATAGAACAGACAAGAACTGGATTTATTTTGTGGAATCGGTCACTTCTGTAGGACCGATGGACCCAAAACGGATTCTTGAGATTACAGAAATGACAAAGGGTGTTATGGCAGGAAAAATTTTTGTTACGGCTTTTCTG
>CAJUKA010000148.1 GCA_910586585.1 uncultured Lachnospiraceae bacterium | reverse complement strand
AGGCAGGAGAGAAATACATCATGCCCGCCGCTTTTTCCCTGCCAAAAGAACAGCTTGAAGCCATTCTGCGTACAGGCGGCGGACGGGATAATAACAGAAGCCGTATTTATGCCAAGTACCAGCAGGGGAGGACACCGGAGGAAATGGCGGAGTTTTTGAAAAACGAATACCGGACTACCGGGAAAGGTTTTGATTTTGGGAACAATCCCGTTTCTGTCTGGTTCAGTGAATCCGGCATGAGTATCGGCTACGGAATGTCCGCAAAGGAAAATCCGGTTGCTGTGATGAACTGGCAGGAAGTAGAGGGCATTATCCGGTCTATGGTGGAGAATGGCACTTACATGGGCGCAAACGAAGTGTTCCTTGTGGACGCAGTGGAGCGGCAGAGGGTGTCAAATGACCTGTTCAATTTCTTCCGGGACGGTATCGGGGAAGTGCCGGAGAACATACCCATAAAGAACTATAACCACCCGGAAAGTATCACGAACCTTTGTGAGCTTTTATCCACGCAGGAGGGGAGGGACGTTGTTTCCGGGGAGCTTTCCAAAGCGAAAGAACAGCTTGAATCCGGGGAAAAGCAGATAAAATGGCGGTATGTGAAAAGACCGGAGCATCTGCTTTCAGAGATAGCGGATTTAAGTACGGAGAAGAAAGAGTACCCGGTACAGGACAGTTTGGAGGTCTTGCATGAGGATTTTATCACACAGGACGAGATAGATGCCCGCCTGACAGGGGGCAGCGGCTTTCATAACGGGCATTTCCGCATTTATGAGTATTTCATGGAAGGGCATGACAAAAAAGATAATATTGCCTTCCTTAAAAATGAATATGGAACGGGCGGCAGTTTACCCGCCTTAATCGGTTCAGACCGGAGCGATGACTGGCACGATTCAAGGGGAATCAAGTTACAGAAAGGCACGATAGGCGATCCTTACGCAAAAGTCCTTTTGAAGTGGAATGTGGTGGAGAAGCGTATCAGCGAGCTTGTAAAAGCGGATAAATACCTTTCGCCAAAGGGTAAGGAAGCCTATGCACAGTATAAAAAAGAGCAGGCGGAGGAAGCCATGCGCCGGGAGCAGGAAAAACTGGAGCATGGTATCCGGGTGGAGTGCAAAAATGCCATAGAACAGGCGATTGCAGAAAAATTTGACGGTTATACACTTCCGGGGGATACCGCCGAGGGCGTTATCAGGCAGTATGGGAAGGAACGTGTAGAACTTGTCCTTGCCAACACAATCATGCACTTATCCCATGACGGGCGTTTTTCCCCGGATAATAAGGAATGGGCAAAATCGCTCATGCCCGATGCAGACTGGCAGACAAGGGATTATATCGTCACTTCCCACCCGGCTGTGCTGGACGGTTTTACCAACCAGGCAAGGCGGTACATAGAGCGTGACAGGGAGCCGGACAAAGCTCAAATACCAGAACCGGAAGGAGAAACTTCCGGGCAGGATGCCCAAAAGCCCGAAGCACAGCATGAAGCAGGAGAAAGCGACAGGGCGCTTGCGGAAAGGATTGCGGAGATGTCCGCTGTGGTAAAAATCTGCGGTGCGCTGTCCATGAAAGATGTGGTCGGCTGGAATGAGGACACCGGGGCGGTTGCCATTGAGGACGCTGACAGGCGGTTAGAGGGAAAAGCGGTTTATGACGCTTTATTTTTAGAAGCCGCCGATTATGTCCTGATGCAGTCATTAGGCGGCAATACAGAAAAAGCGGTGGAGATGGACGCTCTGCTGAAGGAAGCACAGAAATATGCGGCACGTTACGAGAATGAGCCGGAACAGCAGAAGGAAGAAAAAGCTGCGGAGGAAACTCCAAAACCAGAGCCGGAAAATTTATCTGAAGAACTGGAGCCGGAAACAGCAGAACGCTTTACAGTTACGGAAACAACAGATGCCTTTACAGAGCCTTATGCGGTATGGGATAACAAAACACAGGATTATTATATGGCGGGCGATGGCACAGTGCCGACATTCGCTGCACCAGAGGAAGCGGATATTTTCTGCGGTAAACTCAACGGGGAGTTACAAGGTAAGGATTTACCAGCAGAGGATTTACCGGAAACAGAAACAGTTTCAGGAACAAAGGAGGTTTCTGGAAAAGAAGATGATTTCCCCGACATTGACACACAGGCAGTCCGGGAGCGTTTGGAAAAAGCAGGCATTGTGGACGGGCAGCTTGTAGATGAAAACACCTTAGAGAACGATCCGTTTATCAGGCAGGTTATGGGTGATGTGGAAGCACTGACAGGGGAAATGGAGGAAGAACCGGAAAAACCACCTGAAAAAGAGCCGGAGATTGATAAGTCTGGGGCAGCAAATTACCACATTTCTTTTAATGAAGCCGAAAACACTGGGAAAGGTTTTGCTCCAAAAGAGAAATTCCGGCAGAACGTGGAAGCCATACGCACCCTTGAAAAAATAGAAGGGGAGCGCCGCACAGCAACGCCGGAGGAACAGGAGGTCTTAGCAAAATATGTGGGCTGGGGCGGTCTTGCCGACGCCTTTGATTCTTCCAAAGCGAATTGGGCGAATGAATATCAGGAATTAAAGAGCCTGTTATCCCCGGAAGAATACGCTTCCGCAAGGGAAAGCACCTTAAATGCCCACTATACAAGCCCGGTCATCATTCAGGCAATCTATAACGCAGTGGGGAAAATGGGATTTACCAGAGGGAATGTGTTAGATCCCGCCGCCGGGATCGGGAATTTCTATGGCTGTCTGCCGGAGGAAATGCAGGGAAGCAGGCTGTACGGGGCGGAGCTTGACGGGCTTACCGGGCGTATCGCAAAGCAGCTCTATCCCCATGCGGATATAAAAATCACAGGCTTTGAAAATACCAATTATCCCAATGATTTTTTTGACGTGGCGGTTGGAAATGTGCCTTTCGGACAATATAAAGTGTCTGACAGGCAGTATGACAAGCACAATTTCCTTATCCATGACTATTTTTTTGCAAAGACACTGGATAAGGTCAGACCGGGCGGCATTGTCGCTTTTGTCACTTCAAAGGGGACAATGGATAAGAAAAACCCGGAAGTGCGGAAATACCTTGCACAGCGGGCGGAGCTTTTAGGGGCGGTCAGGCTCCCGAACACAGCGTTTAAGGAAAATGCGGGTACGGAGGTCACTTCGGACATTCTGTTCTTAAAGAAGCGTGACCGGGTATTAGACATTGAACCGGACTGGGTGCATCTGACGGAAAAAGACGGTATCGTGATGAACCAGTATTTCGCAGACCACCCGGAAATGGTACTCGGAAAAATGGAGATGGTTTCCGGGGCGCATGGCATGGAAAGCGCCTGCCTGCCGGACACTTCCCTTCCCTTGTCGGCACAGCTTAAAAATGCGCTTTCCCATGTGGAGGGCAGCATCGAACAGGCGGATTTTAACGAGATTGACGATGAGCTGGCAAAGGAGAACATACCCGCCGATCCGGATGTGAAGAATTACAGTTATACGGTTGTGGACGATACCGTGTATTACCGGGAAAATTCCATTATGAAGCCTGTGGACGTGTCGGAAAAGGCGGAACAGAGGATTAAGGGCATGGTAGCAATCCGGGATTGTACGCAGGAGTTGATAAATTTCCAGTTGGAAGAATACCCGGAGGATATGATTCAAAACAAGCAGACGGAGCTAAACCAGCTATACGATGATTTCTCCAAGAAATTCGGTCTTATCAGCTCACAGACCAATAAAAGGGCGTTCAATCAGGATTCCAGCTACTGCCTGTTATGCTCCCTTGAAAGGCTGGACGATGAGGGGAACTTCATCGGCAAGGCGGATATGTTCACGAAACGAACCATTAAAAAACAGGAAGTTGTGACGAGCGTGGACACAGCCAGTGAAGCGCTGGCGGTATCGTTAAGTGAGAAGGCGGGCGTGGACTTAGCCTATATGTCACAGCTTGCGGACAAGAGCGAGGAGGAGATCACAAAGGAGCTTGCCGGGGTAATCTTCCAGAACCCGGTCACAGAGGAATGGGAAACCGCAGACGAGTATTTAAGCGGGAACGTGCGGGAGAAGCTGTCAGTGGCGAGAACCTTTGCGGAAAACCACCCGGAATATGCCATTAACGTATCCTCACTGGAAAGCGTACAGCCGAAGGAGCTTGACGCATCGGAGATTGAGGTGCGTATCGGCGCAACATGGATTTCCACAAAATATATTGAGGACTTCATGCGTGAAACCTTTGAAACGCCGGAATACCTGTTTGACCGTAAGACAATGGGCGTACAGTTTTCCAATGTGACCGGGCAGTGGAACGTGAAAGGGAAAAATGCGGACAGGGGAAATGCCCTTGTCAATATGACCTACGGAACAGGCAGGGCAAACGCATACAGGATTTTAGAAGATTCCCTGAACCTTCGTGACACCCGTATCTTTGATGTGGTTACGGAGGACGGGAAGGAAAAGAGAGTCCTTAATAAAAAAGAGACCATGCTTGCAAGCCAGAAGCAGGAAGCCATAAGGGAAGCCTTTAAGGACTGGGTATTCCGTGATCCGGGGCGCAGGCAGGATTTATGCGCAAAGTATAACGAGCTTTTCAATTCCACCAGACCGAGGGAGTATGACGGTTCGCACTTAAAATTCCCCGGCATGACGCCGGACATTGTACTCAGACCGCACCAGCTTAACGCTGTGGCGCATCAGTTGTACGGAGATAATACCTTGCTTGCCCATTGCGTGGGTGCGGGAAAGACCTTTGAAATGATTGCGGCGGCAATGGAAAATAAGCGGTTGGGATTGTGCCAAAAGAGCTTATTTGTCGTGCCAAACCATTTGACGGAGCAGTGGGCGAGTGACTTTCTGCGCCTGTATCCGGGGGCGAATATCTTAGCGGCTACAAAAAAGGATTTTGAACCCGCCAACCGGAAAAAGTTCTGCTCCCGGATAGCGACAGGGGATTATGACGCTGTGATTATCGGTCACAGTCAGTTCGAGAAGATCCCGCTTTCCACCGAAAGGCAGATGGCGATGATTGAAAGGCAGATAACAGAAATTGAAATGGCAATCGAAGCCCTCAAAGCGGAGAATGGCGAGCGTTACTCCATTAAGCAGATGGAAAAGACAAAAAAATCACTTTCTACCAGATTAAGCCGCCTAAACGATTCCAGCCGGAAAGACAATGTTGTGACCTTTGAACAGTTGGGCGTGGATAAGCTGTTTGTAGATGAAAGCCACAACTATAAGAACCTCTTTTTATACACAAAGATGAGGAACGTGGCGGGCATCGCACAGACGGAAGCGCAGAAATCCTCGGATATGTTTGCAAAGTGCCAGTACATGGACGAACTGACCGGAGGGAAGGGCATCACATTTGCGACGGGTACGCCAATCTCAAATAGCATGACGGAATTATACACCAATATGCGTTATCTCCAGTACAACACCTTACAGCGATTGGGGTTAGGGCATTTTGACAGTTGGGCGGCATCATTCGGGGAAACTCAGACAGCCATAGAACTTGCGCCGGAGGGTACTGGATACCGGGCAAAGACGAGATTTGCGAAGTTTTTCAATCTTCCAGAGCTGATTGCGTTATTTAAGGAGAGTGCCGACATTCAGACACCGGATATGTTAAAGCTGCCTGTGCCGGAAGCGGATTATGAAAATATCGTGTTAAAGCCGAGCGAGTACCAGCAGGACATGGTTCAGTCACTTGCGGACAGGGCGGAGGCAGTCAGGGACAGGAAAGTGCAGCCGAACATCGACAATATGCTAAAGATAACCAACGATGGAAGAAAGTTAGCGTTAGACCAGCGGCTCATCAATGATATGCTTCCCGATGAAGAAAACTCCAAAGCCACAACCTGTGTGGATAAGGCGTTTGAGATTTGGGAGCATACAAAAGAGCAGAAATCGGCGCAGCTTATCTTCTGCGATTTATCCACACCGAAAGGAGATGGGACATTCAATGTATATGAGGACATCAGGGATAAGCTCATGGCGAAGGGAGTGCCGGAGAATGAAATAGCTTTTATCCATGATGCCAATACGGAAACAAGGAAGGCGGAGCTGTTCGCAAAAGTAAGGAGCGGGCAGGTTCGTTTTTTATTGGGTTCAACCGCAAAAATGGGAGCCGGAACCAACGTACAGGATCGGCTTATCGCCCTGCACCACCTTGATGTGCCCTGGCGTCCTTCCGACATTGAACAGCAGGAAGGTCGTATTTTAAGACAGGGCAACATGAATGATAAAGTGAAGATTTTCCGGTATGTGACGGAGGGAACATTCGATTCGTACAGTTGGCAGCTCATTGAAAACAAACAGAAATTTATAGGGCAGATCATGACGAGCAAATCCCCGGTGCGGAGCTGTGAGGACATTGACGAAGCGGCTCTCACTTATGCCGAGGTTAAGGCTCTGGCTACCGGAAATCCCTACATAAAGGAAAAGATGGATTTAGATATTCAGGTATCCAAGCTAAAACTGTTAAAAGCAAACCATACCAGCCAGAAGTACCGCCTTGAGGATAATATCGTGAAGCATTACCCGGCGCAGATAGCTACCATGAAAGAAAGGCTTGCGGGGTATCGTGCCGACATTCAGACCTACCAGCAGAATAAATTCCCGGATAAAGATACCTTTTCCATGAAAATCGGGAACCGGGTATATACGGAGAAAAAAGAAGCCGGAGCAGCACTGATTGATATGTGCCGGAGCGCAAAACAGCCGAATATGGCAGTCACAATCGGGGAATATCAGGGTTTTAAAATGAGCGTTTCCTTTGATTCGTTCTTTTCCAAGTTTACGGTGAATTTAAAGGGCAGCATCAGCCATGAGGTGGAAATCGGCACTGATCCGTTGGGGAATTTACAGAGGTTAAGCAACGCCTTAGAGGGCATGACCGGGAGAATGGAAACGGTGGCGCAGAAACTGGAGAACGTGGAGCATCAGCTTGAAACCGCAAAGGTGGAGGTCACAAAGCCATTCGCACAGGAAGCGGAGCTTGCGGAGAAACTGGAACGCCTGACAGAGCTAAATGCCCTGTTAAACATGGACGAAAAGGGCGGCGATGGGATTGATATGGACGATGAGCCGGAGAATGACGGGGAACAGGAGGAAATGGACACAGAGGAAATGGGGCATGATGCAGAAGCTGTGGCAGATGCGCCTTTTAAACCGCAGATTAACCAGGCGGTATCGGAAAAAGTGGCGGAACATGGGAAGGAGCAGATGCTGTCAGACAGTCCGAGAGGTCGTATTTCCGTAAAAGAAAAACTTGCCGAGATGCGGCAGAAGGCTTATGGACAGAAAATGCCGGAAAAGCCGGAGATTTCAAAGGGAAAAGGAAAGGAAGAAAGTTTATAAGGAGGGCGAAAATGGAAACAGCAGAACAGAACACAAAACAGGTCATGGAAGAAAATGAGGTATTAAAGCAGCTTATAGAACTGTTTAACCAGCAGGATATGGGCGGGCAGTCACAGGATTTTATGGGTATTTTCTGGTATGTGGCGGGTATGCAGATGCAGCTTAGCGCAATGGTGGATGAATTACAGGGAGTCCGGGAACAGCTTTCACAGATACAGGAAAACCAGCCAAAATCTGTGACAGAGAAGCTCATGGATAAAGTGGCGCACCTTCAGGGGAAAATCACGAGCCTGTCGGAACGTCTGACAGCGGTAAGAAACCATTTGGTGGAAACAGCGGCACAGACTGTCAACGTCTTTAAGGAAAAAGGAAAAGCGGAGATGTGCAAGGTTCTCCAGAAAGGAATCTCCGGCGTGAAGTCCATGCTTTCCGATTACCGGGAACGTCTGGTTGACGTGATGACGGACTGTGAAAAAACAGCCAACCAGATTGACAGCATCGGGGACGAGCTGAAGCAGATCGGGAACAGCGTTTCCAACGTGGGCAGGCTGTTAGCCGGGAAAGGCACGAAAGAGGTATCGGATGAAAAGCAGGGTGTCGGCATGACAAGGATAATCAATATGCCTGTAAAAAAGGCAGCGGAGAACCTTCGGAAGAAGATTGACGGGATAGATAAGGCATTTGAAAAGCTGGATCGGCTTTCTGTGAGTCTGGATGCCGGGAAGGAAACGGAGAAAGGAGGGCGTGTGTCCGTAAAGGATAAATTGTCGCAGATGAAAGAAAAGGCAGGGCAGAGGAAAGTCCCGGAGCCGGATAAGGCAAAGCCAAAAAGCAAAGAGGAATGTTTATAAAAATAACTGCAAATAAAAATATCCGGAACGGGGACGGAGAGGGAAACTTATCTGTCCTCTGTTTTTATGGAGGAAAAGGAGAATTAACCAGATGGCAGATGCAAATGTAAACAAAGTTTCCATGACTGAAAAACAGAAAGTGAAGGAGATAACGGGCAGGCTGGAGGAAGGCTTGAAGGAATTATTTGAGGGGGAAAAGTACAAAAGCTACCTGAATACCATGTCAAAATTCCATAATTACAGCGCAAACAATATCCAGCTTATCGAGATGCAGTGTCCGGGAGCGACGTATGTTGCCGGATATAAGGCATGGCAGAAGAATTTTGAGCGCCATGTGAACAAGGGCGAGAGGGGTATCCGTATCCTTGCGCCTTCACCTTACAAAATCAAAGAGGAACA
>CAJUKA010000147.1 GCA_910586585.1 uncultured Lachnospiraceae bacterium | reverse complement strand
ACATAAGTTCTGCATACTGGCAGCAACATCTACTCGGATTTGGAAGGCTGCCTTAAAAATACAGTTTTGGAGAGACAATAAAGTTTGATAAAAACGCATGAACAATGACAATTATATTTGATAAAGAAAATGGGGTGGCGATATGAACAAAAAGCTGCGGCGTGTCCTGGACGAAATCCAGAAAACGGAAAAGAAGATTGCCGCATGGCAGGAGCATTTGGGAGAGCTGAACGTCCAGAGGGAAATGCTGGAGGATGCGGAGATATTAAAGAGCGTCCATTCCATGCGGCTTGGAAGCTGGGAACTGCTGTCTGTCCTGGAGGGCATACAGCAGGGGACGGTGGTATTTTCCGAGAAGCCGGGAACAGATATGGATTCTGGCAGCGAAGAAAGCATGGAATCGGAGAAACTGGCCGGATCAGCAGAAAGCATGACGGAAACAACGGAGAATGCGGCAGAAACAACAGAAAACATAGCAGGGGAGTTATCTGCAGGACAGGGACTGCCGGAGGATGCGGCAACGGAGGGAGGATTTATATAATGAAAGATAAGATTAAAAAATATCTGATGGTAATTACGATGGTCGTGGGGATGATGTTCTCTGCGGCCATGCCTGCATTTGCCTATACGGACAGTGCAGGGCAGACGGAAGCCGACACCACAAATGTTGGGACAGCGACAGGAAATAGCAGCGTGGAAAACGGAGATCCGGAGGATGCGCCGATTGCAGAGGAACCGTCAGACACAGAAGAACCAGAAGAGGAAGAATCACAGGGCAGGGTGCAGGGGACGCCGTTTTCTGTGCCTGGGAACGGGCAGTTGGTGGACGATATGGCAGACGATGAAAGCAAGCAGTTTTTAACTGTGCAGACTAAGAACGGCAATACCTTTTTCATGGTGTTAGACCGCTCCAACAATACGGAGAATGTCTATATGCTGTCCATGATTGATGAAAATGACCTGGCAGAATTTATTGGGGACACAAAGGAAGACCCAAAGCAGGAGCAGCCTTCCGTAATCATCCCGGAAACAGAAAAGCCGTCTGTACCGGAAGAACCAGAAATGGAGACAGAGCCGGAAGAAAAGGAAGGCGGCACGAATACGGGCGCCCTGCTTGCGGTGATTGTGCTTTTGGCTGGCGGCATCGGCGGATATTATTATTTTAAAGTGGTGAAACCAAGGCAGGAAGAGGATGAAGAGGACAATGAGGATTTGGAATTTTACGGCGGTGCATATGTCAATGAGGAGCAGGACGATTCTGAGGAAGAAGAGGAGGATGATGAATAATGTTTTTGGTCATTGCCGAAAAACCGAGCGTATCACAGAGCCTGGCCAGGATTCTTTCCGTTACGGAACGGGAGGACGGCTATCTGTCAGGGGAAGACTGTATTGTAAGCTGGTGCCTGGGGCATCTGGCCGAGTATGCTTCCCCTGATTATTATGATTCCAGATATGGGAAATGGGAGTTTGCAGACCTGCCCATTGTGCCAGGGCAGTGGGAGTTAGACGTTGCAAAAGATAAGAAAAAACAGTTTGCGGTCTTAAAAAAACTGCTGAACCGGAATGACCTGGATTACGTTGTCAATGCCTGTGACGCAGGCCGGGAAGGGGAACTGATTTTCAAGCGTGTCTATGACCTGTCGGGCAGCAAAATCCCGGTCAGGCGGCTGTGGATTAGCTCTATGGAGGACAGCGCAATTCAGGAAGGGTTTGCCAATCTGAAAGATGGGGCGGAATACAAGAACCTTTGCGAAGCCTCCATATGCAGGGCAAAAGCGGACTGGCTGATCGGGATGAACGCAACCAGGGCATTTACCACAAAATATTATAAGCGATTGACGGTGGGGCGTGTCCAGACACCCACGCTGGCAATGCTGGTGGAGCGGCAGGATGCCATTGACGGGTTTGTGAAGGAAGCCTATTACAAGGTGGCGGTTGAGGGGGATGGGATTCGTGTCATATCAGAATCTATTAAGGATGAAGCGGAAAGCATTGCCCTGGCTGAAAAATGCAATGGGAAATCCGCAGTTATCCGCAAAGTGGAGAAAATCCAGAAGAAGAGCCAGCCGCCGAAACTCTATGACCTTACCACGCTGCAGAGGGAGGCAAACCGTTTCTTTGGATATACGGCGCAGGAAACATTAAGGGAGCTGCAGGAACTGTATGAAGCAAAGTTAGTCACCTATCCCCGGACGGACAGCCAGTACATTACAGCAGATATGGAGCAGACAGCTTTAGAATTGTTAGAGCTGTTACCTGAGTTACTGCCTTTCTTACAGGGAGAATCTATCGGGGAGAATATAGGGCGCATTATCAATAATGATAAAGTTTCCGACCACCATGCACTGTTACCGACAAAAGAGGCGCTGGGGCAGGATTTTGAAGAATTATCAGAACGGCAGCGGAATATCTTCCGTCTGATCGGGCAGCGTCTGGCACAGGCAGTATCCGAAGAATGCATTTATGAGGAAACAACAGTCACAGCATTGTGTGAGGGGCATGAGTTCTCCGCAAAAGGGAAGGCAACAGTCCAGCTAGGGTTTAAAGGCATTGAAGAAGCCTTCCGTAATGCTGTGCAAAAAGGAAAGCCAGCGGATAAAGGCAAAACAGATGACACATTCTCCATTCCGGGAGGATTGCGGGAAGGGATGGAGATTGCAGAAGTCCGTGCAGAGAAGAGCAGGCATTTCACATCAGCTCCGAAGCCGTACAGCGAGGACACACTGCTTTTAGCGATGGAACGGGCCGGGAATCAGGATTTTGATGAAGATACAGAGAAAAAGGGACTTGGCACGCCTGCAACCAGGGCATCCATTCTGGAAAAGCTGGTTTCCTCCGGCTATGCAAAGCGGAACGGGAAGCAGATCCTCCCGACTGCAGACGGGAAGGAACTGATTGCGGTGCTGCCGGATTATCTAAAATCTGCATCTATGACTGCGGAATGGGAAAATAAACTGCTCCTGATGGAGAAAGGGCAGATGGACAGCCGGGAGTTTTTGCGGGAGATTACAGATTTGATTGATACGATGATTGCAGGCTGCAGCGCCATATCCGGGGAAGAACAGGGCCGTTTCCATCAGAGGGAAAGTGTTGGAATCTGCCTGGTATGCGGGAATCCTGTGTATGAGGGAAAGAAGAACTTTTACTGCAGTAACCGGGAATGTGCTTTCTCCTTGTGGAAGGAGAACCGCTATCTATCCGGTATGAAAAAACTGGTGGATAAGAAGATGGCGGCAGAGCTGCTGGAGAAGGGGCGTACCCATGTGAAGGATCTCTATTCACAGAAAACAGGGAGAACCTTTGCGGCAGACCTGTTGATGACGGCAGAGGATGGACGTGCGAATTTCAGCCTGGAATTTCCGAAGAAAAAGGGAAGCGGGAAATCCGGCAAAGGCAGTGGAAAACAAAAATAAAAAGCAGAATAAAGGTACATGCCGCTTTTGTGTCTGGAAAAGTATTGTTGGATAAAAAACTTTCAGGCACAGGGGCGGTATTTTATATGGAGGTTTTATATGGCAATGTTAAATGAAATCCGTGGGCTTGCGGAGTATGAGGCAAAGGCTGTCACCAGTTCCCCACGGGACTGGATGGGATATCTGGACACGGCGGCGAAGCTGTACCGTTATTCCTTCCCAGATACGCTTTTGATCCATGCACAGCGCCCGGATGCGACTGCCTGTGCGTCGCTGGAGCTGTGGAATGGGAAGATGAACCGGTGGGTGAACCGTGGGGCAAAGGGGATTGCACTGATTGACGATACCGGGCCGACACGGAGGCTGCGGTATGTATTCGATATTTCCGACACGCATATGGTGCGTGGCGGCAGGACGCCAAACCTGTGGAAGATTGAGGATGCACAGAAAAAGGATATCCTTGACCATCTGGCGGACGCTTACGGACTGTCAGAGACAGACAGCGCAGACCTGCCGTCTGCCTTATCCGAAATTTCCCGGCAGTTGACGGAAGAAAACTTAGAGGAAGTGATGGACGGCCTTCTGTATGAAACAGAGGGGACATTTTTAGAGGGGCTGGACGAGGACACGATCCGTGTGGAGTTCCGGCGGCTTTTGATGAACAGCGCTTTTTATACGCTGGCTGTCCGCTGCGGCCTTGACCCGATGGAGTATCTGGAGGAAGAAGATTTTTCGGCAATCACCGATTACAATGCGCTGCCTGTGCTTACCTTCCTGGGAAATGCCACAAGCCAGCTTGTGGAGCCTGTCCTTGTGGACATTGGACGGACAGTGCGTAAGATTCTCATAGAAGAATCCCAGAAAACGGTTGCAAAAGAGAATGGAATCGGCTATAATGAATTTAACGCTTTAAAGCGTGAAAGCAAAAACAAAGAAGGAGGAAATGAGCATGGAACTGACTTACCACCGCAAAGGGGATTACCTGTTCCCGAACCTGACCATAGAGAAACCAGAGGCGGCAATCGGGAAGTACGGGATGCTGCGCCGGACATACCTGAAAGAGAACCGGAAGGGATGGTATCAGAGCATGATGCTGTCGGGGAAACTGGACAGGCACTTGATGGAGATCGAGCAGGCAGCGACGGAGAGGATGGAAGTCCTGATGAAAGGGCTGCTTCTGAAATACCCGGCCCCGGACAAGGAGAAAGACCAGATGGCGTGGGCGGCGCACATGAATGGACTGACGGCAATGGCGGAAGAGAGCATCTTGAAGGAATTGGTATACAGCTAAATGAGGAATCAACAGAACAGGATTTGAGTGAAGCAGAGGAGAAAGAAGCCTCTGCTTTATCTTTGCCCGATTTTCCGACTGTGGAACAGCAGAAGAGGGAGATTGAGGGACGGATGCAGGCGCTCTATGCCGGGGAGGTTGCAATTTCTCCAGAGGTGATAGATGAAGTCCTGCGCAACGGCGGCAACCGGAATGGGAGCCAGCTCCGGATCATCTATAATTTTATGATAGACCAGATGCCGGAGGAATATACGGAATTTGTCCGGAGGGAATATGGCAAAGGCGGCATCGGGCTTATCATAGACGGCAAGGAATATTCTGTCTGGTATGACGAGCTGGGGATGCAGATTGCCGTAGGACATACGGTGACAGACCGGATTCTGGATAAGGTATTTTTATCCTGGGAAGATGTGTGCGGGCGCATCCACCAGCTTTTAAAACAGGGGGAGTATGCGCCGCAGGTGGTATTGGATGCCGCAAGGGATAACGCTTTGAAGGAACACGCCAACGCACTTGCCTATATGTATCAGGATATGGCAGAGGGCGTTGCGGAGCTTGTATTTGAAGATGTGGAGGTATTCTATGGCGGATTCCCTGATAAAGTGGAACGGCTGTCAGAGCTGATCGCACAGCCGGAATATCTCTCTGACCTGATAGAACGCCTGGAAGGCCTTGCAGAGGCGTATGAAGAAAATCATGGGATTATGCGATTCCAATTATATAATCCTACACGGATTCTTGCACAGTTCCAGAAGTTTGCAAAGGAGGCTGTACCTTACCAGGCAAGAGAAGGGTTTGCATGGGAAGAACACCCGGTTTTCATCACAGAGGATGAGATTGACGCTTTTCTGCAGGGAGGGGGCGCATATTCGGACGGGCGGCTTTCCACTTACGCATTTTTTATACAGGATAAGACTGATAAGGAAAAAACGGATTTTATTAAGGAAAGCTATGGGATAGGCGGACGGAGCCATGCGCTGTCCGGCGCTGACAATTCCCATGCGGATTACAGCGGGAAGGGGTTGAAGCTGGCGAGAGGCTCTTATAGTGAGCCGGATGTGGAAATCTTATTGAGATGGCCGAAAGTGGCAAAACGGGTAGTGGCTTTGATTGAAAACGGCAATTACCTGAAACCGTCCGATTATTCCCGTATGCCTGTTTATGAACGGGAAAGGATGGCGGGGCGTGTTGTCAATTTCTATCACCATCTTCCAGACCATATGATACGTCCCTGGGCGGGAAATCCGGATATGTTTACCCACCGGGACGATGTGGTGAGTCTTCTGAACAATCCAGAAGGGCAGGAAGGCTTATTGCGGCATATGGATGAAGCAATAGCGGAATTGCCATTAGATTTTGAAGATTATGAGAAAAAGGTACAAATCCTTACTGATCTTCACGGATATGTGGAAGGGACATATACGATTTTCCCGGAAAGGAAAAGAGAAGAAGTACAGATTGAAAATGGAGGACAGTTATCCCTCTTTGATTTCATGGCCCCAGAAAAGACGCCAGGAAAGCAGGAAGAAACAAAAGAACCGCAAAAAAACGAAGAATCAGAAATTAAAAGTGCGGAACCGATAGAAGATAGCAGCGGCTCCGGCGAAACCGGGAAGTACACTTACGCAGCAGGGAACTTTATATATCTGGATACGGATAAGTTACACCGTATTACAGAAATTAAGAATCAGCACATATCGGTAAAGGATATGGAACATCCAGACCATCAAGAAAGTATAATCTTTCTTGATTCGTATGATGGGAGATTAGATGTCTGCCCGGAACTGAACCGGCATCTGCTGATTGGCGGAAATGCATTAGGGAGGGACAGCCGGGCTATTTACAAAGAATGTCTGTATACTGCGCTTGCCGCCATTAAAAGCAGCGCAGTCTATGATGTCATCCGTTCCAGGGACGTAGATGAAGATATGGCGTATGATATTGTCCAGGAAGAATTGGACAATTTAATGGTGCGCAACAGGGAAAACGCCCCCGTTATGGCAGAAGCCTATGGGAACTGGGATAACTTCCGGGACTGGATGGCGGAAGATATTTTCCAGAGGACGTACCAGGATTACCTTGTGGACAGCCGGGACGCCATTGCCTTGCATGAAAATGACCCGGATGCGCCGGAGTGGGCAAAAGGCATGGCGGTGGATGCAGAGTTACAGGAGATTGCGGCATTTCCAGAAGGAGCAAAGGAAAATATGCGGGAAGCGGAAACGGCGGCAGAAGCAGAAACCGCAGATTCCGCAAAATCCGCAGAACCGGATCTTATGCAAAGAGAACCCGGCATATTTGAGTATGGGGGATTCCATTTTGAAGCTGTTGGGAAACTGCAGGAAAACTTCAACGCACAGGACATTATCCTGAATACCAGATCGCATAACGAACTTGGCATATCTGATTATGAAGATGGGCAGCATCCGTATTCGCACAGCAGCTTTTATGAAGCAAGCACAGACAAAACCGCAGATGTTTTCCGGTGCGTGGAAACGGGGAAGAACTATCTCCCAGGGGAGCATGAGCTGTTTGAGTATGTGGGGGAATTTATCCCTTTTATACAGCAGGAGACGCAGGAAGAAGAAGCGGAGCTGCCTCAGACGGGCGCAGCGGCTCCTAATCTGGAAGAATTGCAGGAGGAACCGGACACTGAGGAATACGGTCTGATTGAAAACAGGCTGTTCCTTGCAATGGAGGAAGCAGACGTATATCTGGATGATTTTTCACCGGAGCAGGTGGATGTTATCTATGAAGCTGCTGAAAAAGGTTTGAACCTTGTGCCTATGCTGAACCCGGAGTTCCCTCCGGAGCAGATGCAGCTGATTGCTGACGTGATGGAGCGGATGGCAGCCAATGAACAGGCTGCATTTGGGAATGAGATCAATCCATTGACAAGCCACGTGATGAATCCGGAGGAAATCAACCATATCCGCAAAGACCGCAGGCTCCCCTTAGAGCCTGTTGCCGCAGATGGGATAGAGGGAGCTGGAGGGATCGGAAACGGCAGTACCCGGCAGGCTTCCGGGCAGTCCAGAAGGGATAACGGGACAGGAGAACCGTCACCGGGGCTGGAACGCCGGGAGAAGATAAATTTTCATATCACCGACGATGACCTGGGCGCAGGAGGCCCAAAGCAGAAGTTCCGTGCCAACATGGACGCAATCCTCATCCTGAAAGCATTGGAGTATGAAAACCGCCTTGCCACGCCGGAGGAACAGGAAACCTTATCACATTTCGTCGGATGGGGCGGCATCCCGGCGGCGTTTGACGATAAGAATGAAGCGTGGGCGGCAGAATATGCGGAACTGAAAGCGGCGCTGACGCCGGAGGAATACCGGGAGGCAAGGGCATCTACCTTAAATGCGTTCTATACTTCCCCTACGGTAATTAAAGCGATGTATGAAGCCCTGGGAAACATGGGGTTACAGCGGGGGAATGTGCTGGAGCCGTCCTGCGGAATCGGAAATTTTATGGGATTAGTGCCGGAGCCTATGGACGGGCTGAATATGTACGGCGTGGAGCTTGACAGCATTTCCGGGAAGATAGCGAAACAGCTTTACCAGAAAAATAATATCTCCGTGCAGGGGTTTGAAACCGCTGCATACCCGGACAGCTTCTTTGACTGCGTAATCGGCAATGTGCCGTTCGGCGCTTATAAGGTGGCAGACCGCAGGTATGACCGCCATAACTTTATGATACATGATTATTTCATCGCAAAATCCTTAGACCTGGTGCGTCCAGGCGGTGTGGTGGCGGTGGTGACGTCAAGCGGCACGATGGATAAGCAAAGCGCATCCGTGCGCCAGTACATCGCCAACCGTGCAGACCTGATTGGGGCGATCCGTCTCCCCAATAATGCGTTCCAAAGAAATGCCGGGACGGGCGTTGTTGCGGATATT
>CAJUKA010000146.1 GCA_910586585.1 uncultured Lachnospiraceae bacterium | reverse complement strand
ACGTCAGCGAGCAGAACGCGCTGGGCTCCCGGTTTGGGATGCTCGCCTACCTGCTGGGATTTTCCGACTGCAAGGCCATGTTTTTGGGGAAATGCCTGCCGACAGACGCAAAAGAAATGAACACAGAATTGTAACCGCAAAGTGCCGGACAGGACGGAAAGGCTGCGCCACAGCCCTTCCGCCCTGTCCCTCTTTCGTTTTAAATGAATATCCATACCTCCAGTTCCGCGTACCTGTTGGATTTTGACCACTGCGGGTGTTTCCTGAACCACGCCCGCTCGTCATCCGGCGTGACCGTTATCTTCTTAAAATAAACAGGGGAACCGGCATCATCCAGTCCCCCTCCTTCCGCCACGCAGCTACGAGCGGGGGAAGTTCCTCTTCTGTCAGCCCCATATCCAATGCACCCATTGAGATGATCCCATTTTTGGAGCCCCCATATTGGCAAGATAAACTTGCCACCTTACCTTTCGCCCTTTGTTGGTGAGATGCTTCCGTGGGGGAATTCCTATGATAACAGCCACAATCTCATCCTACAAAATGTATTCTACATTTCTTCTTAGCTTTGAGTGACTCTCTCTCTAAAACTGCCGCCCAAATACTCACCATCATCTGTACGGTATACTCCTATTGCCTCGCAGTTTTCAATTTTTCCAACCTTATGATGTTCAAACCCATTCGGGTAATATATCTTAACGATATATACGCTTGTATCCTCATCCAAACTGTTATCAATATCTGAAACCCAATCCAAATCTATAAACTCTTTATATGTCATATCTCCTGCAAATTCAATTATTCCACCCTGCTCATTAATTTCATTTACATTTATTATGTCTTCCCGGACAGTTATTTGATTATCCTGTTCTGCTTCCACGGCTTCAGTAACATCCATTAAACATTCTTCCTTTTCCTGTATATCAGAATTACCTTTCTCAGCATCTTTCTGATAATCCGCTTCTTCCGGCTGTGACGGCTCATCAACTTCTGATTGAAAGTCCTGCACTGGCTCCTGTGTATCACCTGACGCTGACACAACATTGATTTCCTCTGATGCCATGCTTTCTTCCACAGCAGACTGTGAAATTTTGTCCTCTGCTTTTTCCGCATTGTTTGATGTGCCACATCCTACTAATGTCAACACGCACATCATCGCTAAGAAGAACCCTGCCTCTTTTTTCATCAACATTTCCTCCATTTTGATATAATCTCCTGCTCCCCGGTCCCCAAACTGCCGGAAAGCCGGGATGCCTGCCCTGCCTTGCCCAAATGCCTCCATTTATGCTTTCCTGTCAAAAGACGGCTTATCCTCCAGATAATCCGGCAGTGCTTCCAGTTCCTCCCCTTTGCCATTCTTCAAGGAGCGGTACTCATTAAAATAGATTCCGTAAAATTCCCTTTCCTTTTCCCGTTCAGCCGGAGTCCTCTCACAAGCCCACCCGTATCCCGAACCGAGATATGTAAGCACCTTTGTACCCTGATAGTAAATATCCGCTCCATATCCCCCGCTTGTCAGGATCGGGCAGGTCAGCGTTCCTCCCCCTGCCAGCGCAAACTTCTTTTCGGCAAAGTTCTCCGCCCTCCCGTCTGCCGCCTCCAGGAGGTAAAGCAGTGTCAGTTCCCCGCTCCCCTTGCATTTCGGATTACCACCCTGCCCTTTCAGCGCATTTTCAGCCTGCCGGTACAGCGCCTTCCTGTCGGGCTACACGTCAGACATATACTCTGTACATAGTTCCGTCCGCCGCCTATGGATATATTCCAGTTCTGCCTTGCTTGTAGTATTCGCAGCCTTCCGAGCCAGCTCCTTGATCTTGTCAGTAAACTCAGCTTTTGATTTACTGCTTTTCCCGGAACTTGGAATGATAGACCAGTCAGGCCCCTTGCCGCTCAATGGCATACTGTGTTTCGTATTTACAGAATTTACTGCACCTAAAGCCGAAATTCCCATGAGTCCACCTCACAATTCATTTCCCTATCTGCGGTTCCTCTTCCACTCAAAGCCACTCCTGCTCCCTGATTCCCCAATCTGCCGGAACGCCGGGGATACCTGCCCTGCTTTGTCAGGCTGTAGCTTATTGGGGATATGCCGATTAGTTATTCAGATACCCCTGTTTTTCTTCTTCATCAGACCATACCCGCTCATAGTGACTGCCAATGCTCTTAAACACATCCTGCCATGTAGCAAATTTCTGCATTTCTTCAATACTTCCCCTGTTGTTCTGCAGCCAGTCAAAAACCGCCTTATAGGTATCTCCCGAAAACAGAACGCTCCAATTGTTCTTATAATTTGAATTGTCATTATAGGACATCCCATTAAAGCCCATACAAACAATCCCATTATTCGTGTGCTGTGCCAGTCCCTTAATCTCCAAATCAGCCCATATGTATGCGGCGTTTTTATCATGTACCAGATTGGGATATTTATTGAAGTAGGTCTCCGCAAGGGCCTCATACCTTTCCCTGTCTGTCTCGCTCTGCAAAAGGACTTTTCCCCCACGACCTTCCTCGCCATCCCGCACCAGATACTGTATGCCCGTGCCGGAATGGGTCTTTAAGGTGAATCCGGACAGTTCCTCCGTTTCCAGCGTTTCCACGCCCATGACATTCTGCAGGGCGTCTTTCAGCTCGCCGTCCAATACCATGGCATCATAACTCATAGTTCCGTGTTCTGAAATCAAAAACTGCTTTCCTGTCTGGCTGTCCTGCCTGACCTTGATGTCAGAATAATCAAAAGCGCCTATCCGTTCGCCCTGCTTATTGTAGATGTCAAAACACCCTGCCTCGTTGTCCGGCACAATCCTAAAATTCTCGGATTCGTATGTATCATAGGCAGGCTTTACATTGCGTACCCCGGATGCTGCCGATGCACGGTACGCATCCAGTACCGAAGTCTGCCCTGCCGTCTTTACGCTATTTCTTACGGAAGAACCGCTCCCTGCCGCATCTGCATCCGCCATCCTGCCCGCGAAGCCCGTTCCCGAACCATTCCTCTGTGCCTTTCCCATATCACGCCATGCGGGATAGCCCGCTCCTATTCCATTTACACTCATCTCCAAATGTCCTCCATTTTTTATTATTGCGGCCCCTCAGTCGTTCAGAGCCGCGCCCGCTCCCTTGTAATAAGTCCGAGCGGTTCATTGCCTATCCCTGTGCCTTTTATTCCTTTTCCGTTAATCAGAAACCAGCATCATTACTTTTCCTTTTATAACTAAAATTCGCTCCCATCAAAGAAATAAGAATATCGGTCTGCAATCCAATATTGTTTCGTTCACCCAATACCGGAATATCTAACTTCTTTACACCCGAACTGTCAGAGTACAGCACCTTACTTTTCTTTGATTTTGTTTTTTCATCATCATCCCCCCAATCAAACTCCAAATAGTAACCTCCCGTTCCATCTTCATGGATAAATACTCCATTGCCTTTTACCTCGCCTCCCGTCAATTTACTTGTCCACGGTATATCTTCAATTGACTTATACACTTTCTGTCTAAAGGCGCCATCCTTTTTCATCCTTAATAAGGTTTTCTTTGAAATAATCACATTTCTCCCACCATGCATATCATATTTCTCCAGCATTGCAATGTCATACATTTCTGCCTCTGTATCTGTTTTTTCACAACTGTAATCTACAACAACCGTATTTACATTAAACTTTTCGTCCAGAAATTTCTTCATCTCTGCAATATCTGTTTCCTCACTCACCTGCTGTAAAAGTTTTTCAAATTCATCTCCGCATTTGATGCCGTTACTTGATAAATTTACAGCATTATTGATTTGCGGCAAAATTGCTTGAATATCCATATTACCAACCTTTCTACATATGTTATCTCTCCGATTCCGGGTAGGTAAATTCTGACCGGAACCGTATGCCCTGCTTTTCCGCAGCTTTCCACCTGTCGTTTACA
Source organism: uncultured Lachnospiraceae bacterium (assembly GCA_910586585.1). GTDB lineage: Bacteria > Bacillota > Clostridia > Lachnospirales > Lachnospiraceae > COE1. The sequence continues at coordinate 4,845 of CAJUKA010000146.1, read as the reverse complement.
ATCACATCTGTAACGGCATTCCCTGTCTTTATGGAAAACTCAAAGGCATCCATGCTCTCATCCATTCTGGAGATGTAATTCCCCATGTTCCCATAGTTCCCACTCTCAATCAGCCCCTTGATATTGGTCAGATGGTTTTTCATCTCATGCTTCATCCGGCGTATGCCGTCATAGAACTGATCCACTTCCGCCATCCGCTCCTGTATGGCATGGACCTGCTGCTGTTCCACAAAATATCTTTCCTTTTCCTCCTGAAGCCCCACCATTTTCTGGTAAGATGCTATCGTAGCCAGAATCCCCACATAGAATAATGCTGCCACTACGGGCACAATGCCGATAAGCGCCGGGTACTGTTCATAAAGCTGTATGACATGGTTTTCTGAAACCATAAGCAGAATGTGGAATATAATGTTCACAAACAGAATGCCCGTCAACGGTGTCAACAGCAGATAGCATAATTCCCTTGTATGCAGCTCCATCCTGCATTTCTTTAGCTGGCACCCTGCAATATACAGCAATACAGAAAACAGGATAAGCTGCAGCAGTTCCACCAGACAGAAATTCAAAGCGGCATTCCATAATATTTTTTCTATTCCTTCCTCCCCCTGCACAAGGTGCCTGCCCGTATAGAAATTCACACTTGCCACCACCAGCGAGCTTAGATTCCTTATGGTGAAAAACAACACCCCAAAAAGGAAGGCCGGTTTCCTGCCAACCCCTAAATACCGGGAAGCCGCTGTCAGCAGGGCTGTAACAATCACCATGCACGCCCATTTGTCCAAATCCACCCCTATGCTTATAAAATAAACTGCCGCATAAGAGAGAAATACGATAAGCACCTTTATAAATTCCTGTGCATTTCCGCCCTTCTTCCCGGCCATATGCGGATAGAAAAAAGCTGTCAGGAAGCAGGCATATATAACAGTCTCAATCCCCACCGCTGTATTTTGGAACAGCGTAAAACTTGCTTCGCTCAATGGCAGCCCCCTCACTTCATAAACCGCAGGTACGCTTTTACAAAATCTTCATACTTATATTTTGAAATCAGGAGCTTATCCCCATTTGTCAGCGTTACCTCTGTTTTGTTGTATTCATCCACATAGGACAGGTTGACCAGGTAGCCTTTGTGGACACGGCAGAACTGCCCCTGCAGTTCTTCTTCCAGATCACTCATTTTTGCATAATATTCAAAAATCCCGTCCTTCATATGGACGGCTATTTTATGGTTCTGGCTTTCCATGTAATAGATGTCGCTTAACGGTATTGTTTTTCCCGTATTCCCATACTGGACCATCAGCACCCTTTTTCCCTGCCCGGCCTGCTGCGCCGCCCTCCTAAAAATCTCGGCAAACCGCCCTTCGTCAATGGGTTTCAGCAGGTACTGGAAAGCCCCCACGTCAAAGGCATCATACACATATTTTTCATAGCCCGTGACAAATATGATGATGGGCTGTTTGATATCTTCCATGCCCCTGATCCGTTTTGCCATTTCCATACCATCCATTGATGAATCCTGGCCTTTCAGCTCAACGTCAAGAAACAGCAGGTCATAATCAGCCCCCGCTAAAAGATAATCCTCTGCCGTGGCATATTCCGTGACCTCACACTCCACTCCCTGTTTCCGAACCAGCGAACAGATGTAGCTCCTTATATTTTTTTCATCATCACAGACCGCTATTTTGATTGCCTCCACCTCCTTCTTTCAGCATTTGTCCCTAAAAATGCTTTACTTCGTGTATCGGAAAAATAAGAATATTTTTAACTCCGATAGCGTGAATAGACGATTTGACAGCGTAACTGGATTGACGTTTTTTATCCTTAATATCCCCTCTGCCGCTCTCAATATCCCTCACAAAAGGGGCGGCTGCCCCCGCAAGGCAGCACAAACGCAAACCGCCGTGTAAGCATATTAACTCTGATTTTCCCGCTTTCCAACTTATTATTTTCTGAACCACTATAAAAATATCTACGAAATTTGAAATGCAAAGAAATGAATTGTGAAATCCTAAGACATGAAAAAAGACTGCCAAACAACCCTTTTCGCTTTTCCATTCAGTTTTTACCATTTTGCCAATATACAAACAAGAAAACTCCTTACACTATCACGAAAACTCCCCTCCTGTTTCCGTGATAATACAAGCAGTTTCCGTGTTTGTATAAGGGTTTTGCCTGCGAGTATCGACCAGTCCTTTCCCCATTTATGCCATCTCCCTGAACGTGCCAGCCATCCCACCCACAAGGCTCCACTGGCGCTACATATTGCCCCTGTCATAATTGATAGACTGCTGTAAGCTGCTCTCGAATCGAATCCCTCAGATTATGCGTAATAATAATTACACCCAACTGAGGTGTATTCAGCAGGTTGTTCTCGATGTCTAAAGCATTTGCCTCATCCAGGGCAGATGTGCCTTCATCCAAAATAATGTATTGCACATTGCGAATCAGACCACGGGCCAGCGCAATACGTTGGCGCTGGCCGCCAGAGAGATTTTTACCATTTTCCTTAATCACAGTATCCAAACTATCAGGCAGGGAATTTACAAAATCCTCCAAGCGGCACCTTTTTATGACTGCCATGATTTCCCGGTCTGAAAAAGGCTGCCCTAATGTTATATTGAACCGAATTGTATCCTGAAACAGATATACATGCTGATCCACATAGGCTATATGACGATGCAGGTTTTCCAGAAAAATATGTTTCTGCTCCACCTTGCCATATCGGATGTCTCCAGTATAGCCGGGAAGCAAACCCAGAATGATTTTTGTCAATGTCGTCTTGCCACTGCCGCTTTCGCCCATAACCGCATATTTGCAGCCCGCATGGAATGAGTAATTGATGCCCTGCAGGATTACTTTATTACCATACTGGAAAGAAACATTATGCAGTGTAATTTCGGGAATTTCATCAATGTTAGATTTCGTTGTATCAGGGCAAGCAGTATCCATTCTGAACTTTTCCCATAGCGGTTTAGATGCTTTCACTGCCATAAAAGACCGTACAAATGTCCCTGCGCCATTGAAGAAACTGCCTGCCAGATTTCCAACAGAAAGAACTGCTCCGGCAGGCGTGGCTCCGGCAGCCGCAACTAATAAGGTTACAAGCAGAAGGATACACTGTCCAATCATGCTAACGGTGGAAATCAGGCTCTGAGCCGTCGTGTTGGTGCAATTGAAGCGATAGTCAGCCAGTTCCGCTTTTTCAGATGCAGCAGAAATTCTTTCACAAATGCAATTACGCAAATTAGTCAGGAAAAAAATGGGACTTCCCATTACCACATCTTTATAGCTTTCAACGCCAATCTCCATTGCAGCAGAGCGATTCTTATTTGCTTCCTGGAGACGTTTATTTGTCAGTTGTGGCAAAACAGAGATCACAACCAAAAGGGCAGTTGCTGCGAGACCAATGAAGGGACTAAGCAGACACAACGCCCCAAGTGAAAAAACAGCGGTGGCAAGATTTTCAATTCCGGCGAACAAAGGTGAAAAGGACTGACTATAAATCTGGTCTACATCGTTAGTCAGCCAGGATACATAATGTCCACTGTCCCTGCCGACAAATTGGATATAGTCAAGAGACGCCATTTTGCTGCTGACTATGGAACGGAGTTTATTTTTGAGTTTCTGCTGGATTTTGGCTTTTGCCAATGACGTAGTATAGCCGATGCCCATAGCTGCCAGCCAGATTCCCAACTCAATCAGGAAGGCATAGAACAGGGCTTTTGTTTTATCTCCTGCGTATTCATATGCAGTATAAAAAAAGGAAAGAGAATATCCGGCATATACCATAGCAAGGGATGTTAAAATGCCCAGCAGCGACACGCCCAGGATATGTCCAAGATTATTTTTAAGAAATGTTTTGTATTCCATTTGATTAAGTATCCTTTCTTATCTCAACCTAAATAACTGGAAATTGCGGCACAAATCATACATCAGTCATTGACCTTCTCTCTGCAGCTTCCATAGCAGTCTTTCCGAAATTATCGCAGCGGGATTAACTCGTAATTCCCATATTGGCAAACAATTTTGATTCACAGATTTTCCGCTGCTTCCTATTACTACTTCGGCAGAAAGCCGTTCCCGCTAAAGTAAAAGCATCCACTGAATTATACCATAAAAATTTTCTGTTTTTCACCCGATGGCACGAAACGACTATTTTCCGGGAATGGAAAGCAAAAAAGGGCCATTGAACAGCCCTTGCCCTCCCGCTAATATTTTTCAATTTTTCTGTATACTATCACGCAAAACCCCATATTATCACGGAAACTCATATACAAACACGAAAACTCCGGGCGGTTTCCGTGTTTGTATCATATCTCCCGTTTTTCAACAGCATTTTCCGTCAAGCTAATACACCTTTCAGCCAAAACCGCCAATATCCTACACCTTTTTACCTTTCCGTTTTATACTATCACGGAAACCCCTGACTTTTGCGTGAAAGTATACTTTTGCCTGATAGTACGATTTTTTCCCCAATCGCCATCCTATCAGCGGCATCCAAAAACAAAAAAATTGGGGTCCACCACCCACCGTGATGAACCCCACCAAGCCTAAAAACCCTTGATTCTAAGCCATTCCTTAATACTTTTGCCTGCGAGTACCCAAATTCCTATGGCATTATTTCTGAATAGCCGCCTGTGCCGCTGTTAGATATTGTTCACATAAATTCTCCAAGACGCAGAGGGGCCACGCTGGACAAGGGGAGGGGGCAAAACCGTGACCACAGGGCAAGGGCTTATTGTCTGCCGGATATGGGTATTTGCAGATAATCAATCAGGGCAGTTTCCAAAAGACGGGAATAGTTTACCTTTTGTTCTTCTGCAATCCTTTTCAGCCATGCCGGGAGAG
>CAJUKA010000145.1 GCA_910586585.1 uncultured Lachnospiraceae bacterium | reverse complement strand
TTGCGTCTGCTAGTCTCCCCAGCTCTGCTGGGGGATTTATATCTGTTTCATTAAGGATACTATTACAATAACATTCGATATAATAAATCCCGACTTAAGTACAATGCTTATTTTCTTACTCATGCTCCTGATTTTTTCTTGACTTGGTTTCATTTTCCTCACCTCCTATGAAACGATTATAAAACAGATATATATGAAAGTCAATAATATATCTATGATAAACATTAAATCTGTTAATGATATATCCCTATTTTTAAAATTGTTAATACAAAATCCATTATAACAAAAACGAAGATTTTTGCATATTGAGTATCCTTCATTTCCTGTGTTATACTATTCATAACAAAGCAATCTGTCGCAGCATGGAGGTTCCTTATGCGTTTATGTTTCAATACAAAATCTGCATATATTGATTTTAATATGCTCGTTCATGATCCATTTTTCGTTGACAAGTCTGATTTAATCGCCAAAATAAACATGCGCATTCATACTAAGAACAGATATATCTGCATCACAAAACCACGCCGTTTTGGAAAAACTTCTGTGCTTAATATGCTTGGTGCCTATTACTGCAAATCATATGATTCCAGAGATTTATTTGATGGCCTCAAAATCAGCAAACTTGAATCCTATATGACGCATTTAAACCAATATAATGTTATCAATTTATGTTTGAATCACCTGCCAAATGGAAATTCCTACAAAGACTATATTCATTTGATCAAGCATTCTATCATACATGATATTACAGAAGCATATCCTAGCTTAAAAGAACAGGAATTTAACAGTATAGCTGAGATGATGACTGCCACAGAGGACAAATTTATCTTTGTCATTGATGAATGGGATTATATTTTCAGTCACGATCTGTACTTAGAACACCATGGAGATTTTCTCGAATTTTTGAGAAATTTATTAAAAGACAAACCTTATGTGGCACTCACTTATATGACAGGTGTGCTTCCTATCAAAAAATACAGTACTGGATCTGCATTGAATATGTTCAAAGAATATACGATGCTCAAAGACCCTGTTTTTGATACGTATTTTGGTTTTACCGAATCAGAAGTTGAACTGCTTTGCCGCCAACAAACTGCATTGACCTTAGACAATATCCGCGAATGGTATAATGGATATCAAACCAGAAACGGAAAACGTCTATATAACCCAAGAGCAGTAGTATGTGCCCTAGAAGACAGCACATGTCAAAGCTATTGGACGCGAACAGGGAAAATAGATGAAGTATTGTTTTTTCTTAAATACAACATTGGTGAAGTACGGGAAGATATTGTCAAAATGGTGAATGGCATTTCTGTGCGAATTGATATTGAAGAGGAATACTCTGCTGGGCAGCCTACCCCTAAAAACCGAGAAGAAATTTATTCTGCTATGATTACCTATGGTTTGCTTTCCTATCACGATGGTGAACTTCAAATACCAAATAAAGAGCTTATGATTGAATTTGAAAAGGCACTGAAAGATAATGATTTTGGTTATGTAGCAGAACTTGTCAAAAATTCCAATGAAGTGCTGAACGCCACTTTGGACAAAAAAGGTGATATTGTGGCCGCATATCTCCATAATATTCATAACAGTGAACTGCCTATTTTGAAATACAATGATGAAAATAGTCTTTCCTGTATTGTAACACTTGCATATCTTTCTGCAAGAAACAAATACCGTGTAGAACGCGAAGAAAAAAGCGGAAAAGGATTTGTCGACTTTATTTTTTATCCCAGATGCAAAAATCTCGCTGGAATTATTATCGAACTAAAAGCTGACAAAACGCCAAAAGATGCCATTGCACAGATAAAAGAACGTGAATACAGTGAAAAATTAAAGAAGGAAAATGTGACTGCTATTCTTGCTGTTGGTATCAATTATGACACTAACAAAAAAGAACATCAGTGTGTAATTGAAGAGCTTCTATAAAAGCAACGCATGTTATTTAATTAGTATATTTTAATTCCTATTAGGAGCAAATAGTATATGAAATATTCATTTATCGCAATCTTATTTTTTCTTCCAATATTGTTATGCGCTTGTCACACAGCTAACACCACAATATCGGAATCCAAGGAGGAATATATGGAAGAATGGTCTGAAACTTATGATTCTGAAATTGTTATTGGGCCTGTAATGGAGCCGACTTTAGAAAACCGTATCAAAGGCGTCACAGATTTATATCAAAACGTCTGTGATTCCTATGCAAAAATGCAGGAGCTTGCAAATGACCCCAGCGCATCAAAAAAAGGCCGAAAAGCCGCCAGCAACGTTGAAGAAAAATATGCCAAAAGAATTGATGAACTTTCAGATCTTAATTTTTCTCAATTGTCATCAGACGAGCTTTCTGCCTTGTTAATTGAATTGTCAGACATAACCGCACAAATCAGAAATGCGCGGGATACTCTGACCTTGTATTAATATGCCATGCTCACAAATATCCGTAAATTATTCAATAGAAAGCACCTTATAATCCTGATCTTCTACTGTCTTTTTCAGAACATTATCATCGACTTGAGCATTTAGTGTCAGTACTGCTGTTCCTGCCTCATGGCTCACGACAGCTTCTGATACCTGCTCAAGCGCTTCGAGACATTTTTTGACTCTTGCCTCACAGTGTCCACACATCATTCCTTCGATTTTCATTGTTTTTGTCATTTTCTTTTCCTCCATTTCTATTGGTTGATTCTTTTCACCATTATTATCAACAGTCCGCAAAAGGCTGTTTTTTCCCTTTTTATCTCTCTTGGTACTATAAATATCCACCATATTGAGCCGAAGCGCATTTGTTACCACACAAAAACTAGAAAGGCTCATCGCAACAGCGCCAAACATAGGATTAAGCTGCCACCCAAACAAAGGAATCCATATCCCTGCTGCCAGTGGTATTCCTATAATATTGTAAAAGAACGCCCAGAACAGGTTTTCATGGATATTTTTAAGTGTTCTGCGGCTTAGCCGGATAGCTGCTGGAACATCTTTCAGGCGGCTCTTCATCAGCACAACATCTGCCGCATCAATTGCAATATCTGTGCCAGCGCCAATCGCAATCCCAATATCTGCCCGTGTCAGCGCAGGAGCGTCATTGATTCCATCACCGACCATCGCTGTCTTGCCTTTTTCCTTCAAGGTCCTGATAACGCTTTCTTTTCCATCAGGCAGAACGCCGGCAATCACTTCATCAACCCCAGCCTGTGCACCGATTGCCTTAGCTGTGCGCTCGTTATCTCCTGTAAGCATTACCACATGAATTCTCATTCCCTGAAGCTCTTCTACTGCCTGCTTACTGTCTTCTTTGATAACATCTGCTACCGCTATGATTCCCATTAGTGTATGCTCTTTGGCAAAAAATAACGGTGTTTTTCCCTCCTCTGCCAGTTTTTCTGATTGCTGCAAAAGCGTCTGAGGCACATTCTGCATCCCAAGCTTCTCCCCGATAAATCTGGCATTTCCACCATATAAACGCCTGCCATCCAGCACTGCTGTCAATCCATTGCCTGGAAGTGCCTTAAAGTCCGATACTTCTGCTGCCGCAAGCGGTTTATCTGCAAAGTATTGTTTTGCATAAACATTCACTGCTTTTGCAAGCGGATGTTCACTTTTTTGTTCCAATGCATATGCTATAGCAATCAGTTCATCATTTGTTGTCCCTTCTGTCGGAATCAAATCTGTCACTTCAGGCTCACCGCTTGTTATGGTTCCTGTCTTGTCAAGTGCTACGATTGATACTTTTCCTGCTTCTTCCAGCGATACTGCAGTTTTGAACATAATCCCATTTTTGGCGCCGATACCATTTCCAACCATAATTGCTACTGGTGTGGCAAGACCCAATGCGCAAGGACAGCTAATCACCAATACTGAAATTCCTCTTGCAAGCGCAAAACCTATTGACTGCCCTGCCACAAGCCATCCTAATATCGTTACAAATGCTATGGCAATCACTGCCGGAACAAATACACCTGATACTTTATCCGCAACTTTTGCAATGGGTGCTTTTGTCGCCGCCGCATCGCTCACCATCTTGATAATCTGCGAAAGTGTTGTATCCTCCCCCACTCTTGTTGCTCTACATTTAATAAACCCTGACTGGTTTACTGTTGCTGCCGATACCTTATCACCTGTCTGTTTATCCACAGGAATGCTTTCCCCAGTCAGCGCCGCCTCATTAACGGCACTGATGCCCTCAAGCACAATGCCATCTACAGGAATACCTTCCCCTGGCCTTACTACAAAAATATCGCCCGTTATTACCTCTTCAATCGCAACTTCTGTTTCACTGCCATCTCGCACAAGCGTCGCTGTTTTGGGAGATATTTTCATCAGACTTTTGAGTGCATCAGTTGTTTTTCCTTTGGAGCGTGCTTCCAACATTTTTCCAACAGTAATCAGCGCCAAAATCATTGCAGCCGATTCAAAATAAAATTCGTGCATATACGCCATAACCGCTGTATGATCACCTTTAACTTGTGCGTCTGTCATAGCAAACAATGCATACGTACTATAAACAAATGCTGCTGTCGCTCCAAGTGCAACTAAGGTATCCATATTTGGCGCTTTATGCCACAAGCTTTTGAAACCACTAATAAAGAACTTTTGGTTGATTACCATAACTGCCATTGTTAGTAATAGCTGAATCAGTCCCATTGCAATATGATTCTCTGCCAAAAATAATGGCACAGGAAATCCCCACATCATATGCCCCATGGAAAAATACATCAGTACCACCAAAAAACCAATGGAATACCATAATCGTTTTTTGAGTATTGGTGTCTCCTTATCTTTTAATAACTCCTCCTGTTCTGAATGAGAAGCTTGTTTCGGGCCACTTGCGCTTTTTACCGCAGCACCATACCCTGCTTCTTCAACTGCTTTTATTATTTCTGATGCAGAGGCAGCTCCCTCCACTCCCATAGAATTTGTGAGAAGGCTGACAGAACATGCACTTACCCCTGCTACTTTAGACACTGCCTTTTCTACTCTGGCGCTGCATGCAGCACAGCTCATGCCTGTAACCGTATACTGTTCCATACCTGTCTCCTTTCCTGTTATGCTGCATTTTATAAATACTTATTTCATAAGCTTTTTGAGTGTATCAACAAGCTCATCAACTGTTTCTTCCTTACCATCTAAAATATCCTGCGTCACGCAAGTTTTGATGTGATCTGCCAAAAGCACCCTGTTAAAACTGTTCAATGCCGCGTTAACTGCTGCTACCTGTATTAGTATATCCGTACAGTAAGCATTTTTTTCAACCATTCCCTTTATTCCGCGAATCTGCCCTTCTATACGGCTTAATCGATTCACCATATCTCTGTGCTCTTTTTCTGAGCGTTCTTTCCTTCTGTTTGTGCTATCCTCGCAACTTGTCTCTTGTATCATATTATTTTCCATAGAAATCCTCCATTCTTGCCAAACTCTGCAAACCTGCATACAAGGCATCATTGTATCAGCACGATTAATGCCCTTTCTATACATTACAAGCTTAATACTATACCCCTGAAAGGTATTTGTCAATAGGATTCTGAATTTTTTATTGATTTTCATAGCATTAAGTGCGATACTTAAAATGTCGGTCAGCACAAAAACATCTGTGCTATCAAATTAAGAGAGGAGATTTCATATGAAAAACCCATTCATTCCAAATGGCTATTGCTCTGCTTTAAACTTGCACGATACACAAATTGCCATCAAAACTGTAAAAGATTTTTTTCAAAATCAAATATCGAAACACTTAAACCTTGCACGCGTATCCGCACCGCTTTTCGTTGATCCGCTCTCAGGTCTGAACGATAATCTCAATGGCATAGAGCGTCCTGTAAACTTTGATATCAAGGAGCAAGATGGACGTATTGCAGAAGTCGTACAATCTCTTGCCAAATGGAAAAGATATGCGCTGCAAAAATACGGCTTTGCCATCGGCGAGGGTATTTATACTGATATGAACGCCATTCGGCGCGATGAAGATACAGATAATATTCACTCTATTTTTGTAGATCAGTGGGACTGGGAAAAAATCATTACCCGTTCAGAACGAAACCTTGATACACTCAAAGCAATTGTTAGAAAAGTCTACAAATGCTTGAAAAATACAGAAAAATATATGGCAATACAATATGACTACATAGACGAAATACTTCCTGATGAAATCTTTTTTATCACCACAGAGGAATTGGCTGAAATCTTTCCTGACAACTCGCCAAAGGAACGCGAGTACTATATCGCACAGGCCAAAGGCGCTGTATGCATCATGAAAATCGGTGACAAAATGGAAAATGGGAAACCGCATGACGGCCGTGCTCCAGACTATGACGACTGGGCATTGAATGCGGACATTGTTGTATACTATCCCGTTCTTGACATCGCGCTTGAACTATCCTCAATGGGGATTCGCGTTGACAAAGAATCCTTGCTTTCACAGCTTGAAAAAGCAGGCTGTCCAGAGCGTGCCGAACTTCCTTATCAGAAGGCTGTTATCAATGAAGAATTGCCGTTTACAATCGGTGGCGGCATAGGACAGTCGCGCATCTGCATGTTCTTTTTGAGAAAGGCACACATTGGTGAAGTTCAGTCTTCCCTCTGGCCCGAAGAAACAACAAGGTTGTGCGCCGAAAAAGGGGTACATCTATTATAAAAAATTGAGCGCCCGAAATTTCCTATAAAATACTAAAAAGCGTTGCCGCCAGGCAGCGCTTTTTAGATATGAAACCGTCTTTTTAGTTCTACTCTGGCTCTTCTGCCGCCAATAATCACGGTGCCAAGGAATAATATCAGTGAAATATTCAATGCCACCACAGAAACAGCAGGATTCGTAATAATCCCAAAAAAGGACAACAGAACTGCTGCCACGCTGCATAACACCATAAAAATCTGCAGCATCATATAACTTTGCCAATTCTTGCGATTTATTACCATTAATACTACAATTCCTGCGTCAATCAGCAGGATTCCAGACGGAAATACATAATTTACAGACCAGCCATTATATCCAACTGAAAAATCAATTGCAACAAACATAATAATTGCTAGAATTGTCAGCACCACCGTCTTTGCAAGATATCCGCTTGTACCAAGAATCGCATATCGGATAACAATATAACCAAATAAAACGACCAACGCGCTAATAATTAAAATCCACGACTGCATCTCAAAAAAGAAACAAATGTCAGCCGCAACAAGTTCTAATACAATCGCAAGAAACAAATAAATACGCGAAATCATTACCAACTTGCGGGATCGGATACGAATATCCGGATACATATTTTCCATCTCTGCTGTCTGTTCAAGTACTGTATTGCATAACGGACAGCGTTCTGTCTCGTCAAGAATTTCTATTTTGCATTGATTGCATCTACTCATAGTTCACCCCATTGCTTTCTACCTCCACACACGCACCATCTTCAGCAATCTTTCTGAAAAAACTACGCTGTATGGAAGGATCTGTGATATCATAACTAAATGTAAATACCAATGTGCTTCCATAGGAACATATATTTCCTTTAATATGCTGCCCTTTTGACATTGCAAGGCATGAATGAAACATTTCTACATAAGGTTTGTATGCTTCATCTACCACAATATTACCAATATTCGTAATTGTCGATGTGTTGGCAAGCGCCGACTGTGTATAGATATATCGCATGGCAATATTTTTCATAAAAAGGGGGGTTGCTCTTGCTGCAATTATCTTCTCATTTGAAACATTATACGAAAAAAGTTTTTCTAAATTTTCTTTATTTATCTGCTGTTCTAGACTACTCTTTACAGCCTCGGCTACTTCCTCAAAAGTATACTCTTCTTTCACTGGATGAAATTCAGCAGATACCATGGCAAAAAAATTCTTGGTGGTTATCGAATTAAAATATGGTCTCAAATTAACAGGGACTGCTACCCTGATAGGCTTGTCAGAAGGCATACTATGCATACACTCTTTGTATACACTCCATACAAATACAGATACCAGATATTCATTAATGCTCACTCCATATCTGCGGCAAACTCGTTTTAATTCGGGAATCTGTATATATCCGTGCATAATGCCAAACTCACCTGTACTGAGCCTCTCGCCTTTTACCAAATACGCTTTCTTTGTCTGATAGCCTCTTTCTGAACTTTTTCTATAATTCTTCAAAAAACTGTCTTCTCTGTTCAGTGAAGTGCTGCTTGTCAGGGAATCTCCTTTTTCTATTTTCAATTCAGGATGCACCAGCCTCAAATACTGATATGTGAGTTCTTTCAAAAAATTAATGCCTCCCATACCATCTGTCAGCACATGGAATACCTCAAGATTGATACGATACTTATAATACGTGACCCGAAACATATAACTGTTGTTTCTATTAGAATGTATATATCTGCATGGAAATGTTGTCTCCATTCTGACCTTTGGCGCAGGCTTTCCATTTTCCTCAAAATAATACCAAAATACACCTTGCCTGAGTCTGAGATTAAAACCGTCAAATTTAGGCAAAACAATATCTAACGCCTGCTGTAACTGTTCTGGCTGTATTATCTCTGTCAATGTGATACTGATCCGATACACATTGCTCATGCTTTCCCCAGCAATTACCGGAAATAAATGCGCTGTATTATCAAGCTTGTCCCATCGTATTTCCCGCATTGTACTTTCGGCTTTGATATTTTTGACTTTCTTTTCATCCTTTTTTTCTTTTTTTAAATCGGACTGCGTTGATTTCTTCTTCATGAATAACTCCATTTTTCAATATGATAATAGCTTTAGTATACTATCATATACGAACTGCTTCAAGAAGAATCCTCTTATTTAAAAAAAATATGTAATATTCACTATAAATGTGTTATACTACTATAAATGAGCAAATTCAGAAAATTGCACAATAACCCTAAGCTACCAAAG
>CAJUKA010000144.1 GCA_910586585.1 uncultured Lachnospiraceae bacterium | reverse complement strand
AGGTGGAAATGGTTTTTAAAAGGTATAAATCCATACTTGGGGCAGGAAGTGTGCCGGTGAAAACAAAAGAAGCAACAGAAGCATGGATAAATGGGAAAATGATGCTTGCACTGTTAATTGAAAAATTTATTGGCAGTGTAGATTTTTCCCCCTCTGGGAAAAGCAGAAAAAAACAGGAGCATATGGAGAGAAACCAGACTGGCATTTCTGTTAATTTTTATTCTGGTCATTCCAAAAATTAACCTTCCTTTTGGGGATGCCTTTCTTGAGTATTCTGTGGATTTTTTTGTTGAAAAACGAAAAACGGACAGGTTACAAATGCCAGTATTCTTACTAAGTTAGTGCATATGGGAAGTCCCCCTAGCCCCCTTTGCGTCCAAAAAATCACGGACTGCCCTGCCGGAGTTTTTTATTTTTTTGGAACGAATGCCCCATATATGAGGGTATTTATTTTCGTAAAATTTCCTTAAAAAACAGATAAGGAGAACACATCAAAAATGGCAAACCGTGAGCGCAAAAATGAACTGAAAATATATCTAAGTGACAAGGAACAATACATACTGAAGCAGAAAGTAAAAATCTCCGGCATGAAAAGTAAATCCACTTTCCTGCGGCGTTTGATTCTGTACGGATTTGTCTATGACATTGACTACTCTGATTTACGGGATTACAACGCCACTCTTGGAAAAATCAGCGGTAATCTGAACCAGATAGCAAAGCGAATGAACGCAACAGGCAACGTGTATAAATCCGATGTAGAGGAAGTGAAAAAACTAATGAAACAGGTATGGGATACACAGAAAGCCATGCTTGCAAAACAACCATCTATGAAACAATAAATTGTTTCTAAATCCCTCCGAAAACAAAACATCTCCGTTCAAAATTTTTCCAAAAATCTGTAGAGGAAAATCACAGAAAAATCTAAAATTAGACAAATTTCGCACCATTAAAAAAGGTGTGCCACAGTGAAGTTTTATTCTTCATTGCAGTACACCTTGATGTGTAAAATCATCCGTAATTCTTTTGTTTTTCTTATTCTATAGAGCGATATTTTCAGTTTTCTTTTTCCCATTATTTGCCTCCTGATTTAACTCATCACATTTTAATTTTCCAAACAAAAACGGTAGCTTTGCTTTCCAAAGCCACCGCAAAAATGAAACTCCCCGCAGCAAGCTGCGGGGTATCAACCCGAGACTCACTTCGTTCATCATTAGTTTGTTGCGCAACAAGCTGCGGGGAATTAAACCCTCTTTTTGATTAAAGCAATAAAACATGGCTGCTGTACGACGGCTTTTTTTCTTTTGCCGTAGTGCGGCAGATTACTTTATCATTCAGTTTTCTATAAGCTGTTCTTACAAATCCGTGTTAAGAAGTTCAATTACAATGACTTCCGGGCGGTTATTAAAGCGGATAGGAATAATGCTGTTACCCAATCCCCGGCTAACAATCATATTTGTACTGCCGTTTGTAAACAGCCCTGCGTCATACTTTGGAAATATCCCTTGATCGGGAGCGATTAGCCCGCCGATAAATGGCAGACGGAATTGACCGCCGTGTGCGTGTCCGCTTAGAACCAAATCAATATTACAGCTTACATAGCTTTCAAAAAGTTCTGGGCGGTGTGACAGTAAAATGATATAACTGCTTTCAGTATCAGCAAGATTATTCAATTTTGTTCTAACCATAGCAGGGACTTCTCCATACATATCACCTTTCACCGTATAATTAGGGTCTGAAAGCCCAATAAGTGTTATTGTTTCATTGTCTTGTTCTAATTGTATTGCTTTATCTTCAAGCACAATTACGCCAATCATTTCAAGACCAGTTTTGAGTTCATCATATTGCGATAAGCTAGCTTCGTGATTTCCTGTTATGTAATAAACAGGCGCAATGCTAACCGCTTCTTTCACAAAATCAATAGCAACTTTAATATTTGTATGCCCAGCGTCTACCAAATCCCCAGTTATTACAATAATGTCTGGTTCATTTTCTGATAATAATTCCAGCAGCTTTATATTGTTTTTTCCAAATTGTGCGTTGTGCAAATCAGAAATCTGTGCTATCCGAAACCCGGAAAATGAATCAGGAATATGGTTGCTTGAAATTTTAATTGTACTTACTGTTAATGCCGTATCGCCCCATATCGTCCAAATAAGCAGAACAACAAAAATTATACTTGGTATACATATCTTTGTCATCAGAGCCTTTTTAGTCATCAGTTTTCTCATTTTTCCTCACCACTTTTCAGACTGCCTGCAAAAGAATCTAATTACGAACAGGCTGTGCAGGAAAATATAATCCCAACTACAATTATGGTATTCAAATATTTATTCAATATTTTCACACTCTCCTTATTGAAGAAAAGTTAAAAACAATGCCAGAACAATAATCCCACTAACCAGTAAAAGTAACAATCCACTGATAATTGTAGAGATAATATTTATCAGGCTCCGGCTTTCATTATTTTTAACACAGATGATAGACAGACACAGCCCAGTAATAACACAGGCAATATTGATACCACTCCAAACTGTACGTATTCCATCGGGCAATATGATTTGCAAAAATGCAGGAATCAGTGTTGCAAAGGGAAGTATACTGATAATAAGGGCGATAATACTTATATTTTGTAATTTTTTCTTCTCCATAGTTTACCTCATTTCTTTCTTACCAAATTTTCTAACAGCCAACAAAAGAGCTAATATAAAAACCACTATTGCACATGGCAAAAATGGAAATACCGAAAATATTGTACTTGTGCCTTCTGCCGTAAAATCATGTAACGAACAAGATACCAAATAACCACTGTAACAATAAGGATATGCAATCCAAAGCGGTGTATTGGCTATTAAAACGCCGGGAATAACAAGAAACAGATTAAATCCTACGGAAAGCAATGTTTTTTCAAACAATACTGTAATTGCCCACATAGCTGCTAGACAAGGCAGCATTGTAAGAAATAATCCTGCACACCACTTTATAAGATAAAGCAATGGTAAAGTTTCTGTGATTCCTGCCATGTGTGTAGCAACAATACCAGAAATCAAAAACACAATAAGAAAAACAACCATTTCCATAAACAGGTAAAACATCAAAACACCAAATTTTGCTAAAGATAAAGCATAACGGCTAACTGGCAATGCCAACATCTTCAGAATACCATTATGCTGTGTTTCACGCCCTGCAATCATCACGCATACAACAATCATGGAAAACGGTAACAGATAATAGGCATAGACTAATGCGCTTTGAATAAACATTGCAGACCACGCATTTGTATATTCCGGAGAAAAGTACCTGCTTAAATTGGCAATCCCCGATATTACTACCAACAAAGGTGCAATAAATATCAAAGGAACGATTTTTGACCGCTTTACCTTTTTAAATTCAATTTTCAATAAATCAAAAAAATTCACACAAATCCCTCCTATTCATAACGTAAATGTTTCGCCATCCACAAACCCATTCCTAAAAACAAAAATGTTTCTGCCATAGATATAATAGCTATTTCATTGTCAGGCTGTGCGCTCATGGCAACAGCAGGCTTTAACATTACAACAAATGGGTGAACCAATAATAAACTAACATTTGAATTTGCCAAAGCCATTCCGCTTAGAAATCCGGCAACTCCAATTCCAAGAGGTATCCACATATTTTCAAAACGTGAGGAAACCAAAACCATAAAAGATAATGTCGGCATAGAAGTAATAAAGGAATATACCGTAAATTTAAGCAAAGTGCTTATTTCAAAAGTGCCTTTTGGCAAGTCACTGATGCCGATTTTTAACAGAGCCAAATTCTGTAACACAATCGCTGCCAAAAGCAACACTGTTAAAATCAGGAATTTGCACAGATACATTTTAGGAACGCTGATTGGCAGCATATACATCTTTTTAATTGCAGTTCCTTTAAATTCCATGTTATAAACCATGCAGGCAGCTACAACAATACCAAACATATTCAAAACCATAATCATTCCGTAAAGCTGTGTTAAAAGAACATCCATCGGAGCCAGCGGAAGATTCAGTAATGTATCCTTGCGTACAATAAAATTGACAAACGCATAGGCGGCACCCAAAACACCAACTAACAACAGCAGCGGAATAACACCAGTCCTTTTTTCTTTCCGAAGTTCAATGATAAGAGTATTCATAATTGCGCCCTCTGCTTTCTGGCTGCGTTATCCTTATCAATCATGGAAAGGAACATATCTTCCAGATTAGCCGAACTAATCTTATTGTCTGCTGCGAAACCTGCCTGTACTGCATTCTGCCTAAGCTCGTCAAGACTTCCCTCAAACAGCAGCCGACCATGATTAAGAATACCAATGTCATCTGCCATCAGTTCTATTTCTGACAGCATATGAGAAGATATCAAGACAGTACAATCATAAAGGCTCGGCAATGACTTTATCAGATTACGGATTTCGTGAATGCCGGAAGGATCAAGACCATTTGTAGGTTCGTCTAAAATCAGGATTGGCGGACGTCCAAGCAAAGCACCCGCAAGCCCAAGGCGCTGTTTCATGCCCAACGAATATTTTTTTGCAAGCCGATTACCAAACTCTGTCAAACCGACTAACTCCAATGCATCATCCACCGCATTCTCCGGCAACCCCAAAATTCTGCGGATAATATCAAGGTTTTCCCGACCTGTCAAATTTGCATAAAAAGACGGAGATTCGATAAAAGAACCTACTTTCTTTAAAATGCTAATCCGGTCATCTGGAAAACGACCTCCGTCAACCGTGAAACTTCCACCCGTAGGCGATGTCAGCCCCAACAACATCTTCATTGTGGTAGATTTTCCTGCTCCATTAGGACCGAGAAAGCCATAGATACTGCCTTTCTGAATGTGCATGGAAACCTTATTGACCGAAATAAAATTCTTATATTTCTTTGTCAACTGCTCCGTTGTAATAATATAGTCCATAAAAAACTCTCCTTTCTTTTTTCTTTAGTCTATACCCCCAATCTGACATTAACTTTCTCGTGTCCTTACTTTTACCTTACTTTTTTGCCATAAGATTCCGAAAACCGTTCCGTTATGCTATAATGTTACTGTTGTTATTGATTGATTTTTGAAAGGTGTAGACAATGGAACAATCATTTTTGCATACAAAAAAAATTCTGTTGGTTGATGATGAACCGGAATTGTGTAAATTAGTAATCGACATTCTTTCAGATGACGGTTTTTCAAATATCATTGATGCAGGCACTGCCCAGACCGGACTTAACTTTGCCAGGCAGGAAAAACCCGACCTTGCAATCCTTGATGTTATGCTGCCGGACGGGGACGGTTTTTCCCTTATGAAGAAATTACGGACATTTACAGATATTCCAATTATATTTCTGACAGCCAAAGATGAAGCGGCTGATAAACTTGCAGGCTTAGGACTTGGGGCAGATGATTATGTGGTAAAGCCTTTTTTGCCACAGGAGCTGTTACTGCGTGTCCATGCAGTTTTACGCCGATGTTATAAAGCAGATTCCCCATTATTAGAGCTGGAAGGCTGCACGATAGATTTCAGTCGTGCCGAAGTTAATAAAAATGGAATTATAGTTACTTTGACCGCAAAAGAACACACACTGTTAGAAACGTTATCCCGCAACGAAGGGAGAATTGTAAGCATTGATGCCTTATGCGAGGCATTATGGGGCGATAATCCTTTTGGGTATGAAAACAGCCTGAATGCCCATATCCGGCGCATACGTGAAAAAATTGAAACTGATCCTTCAAAACCTGTATCACTCATAACCATTAAAGGACTTGGTTATAAATTAAATGCAAGGAAGTGAAGCCATGAAAGTATTCAGCAAATATATTTCAAAACATTTACTGTCTTTTATTGGACTTATTTCATCTCTTGTTGTGTTGAACATAGCTGCATTCGCTTTTACATTTTACAGTGCAGTATCAAAAAACTTTGGAAGTACCTCTCCACAGAATATGCTAAAGGAAGTGGCGGCAGCTTCCTCTTCCAACGGCATAACGGACGAGGCAGAAAGAATGTTAATAACCAACTTTTTATGGGCAATGTATCTGAATACAGAAGGCTCCTGCAATTGGACTGTAAATTTACCAGAGGAAATTCCAACTGAATATTCCATTCAGGATATTGCAATATTTTCTAGAGGATATTTGAAAGACTATCCCGTATTTGTATGGAGTGATGAAAACGGCTTATTAGTTATTGGTTATCCCCAAAACAGCTATATGAAAATTACCAGCAATTATTATCCCATTGATACGGTTCGTAAAATCCCTCTCTTTTTTCTCGGCATCCTTGTATTCGACCTGCTGGTTCTGTTTCTCGCCTATTCACGTTCTAAAGCGAAAATCAGCAAAAATACAGAGCCAATTATATCCTCGATTGCAACCTTGTCAGAAGGGAAAAGCATCAACCTTTCTGTAAGCAGAGAACTGTCAGAAATAGCTGACAGTATAAATAAAGCATCCAATATCATCAGCCGCCAAAACACCGCACGGGCAAATTGGATCAGCGGTGTATCCCATGACATTCGCACTCCGTTATCCATGATTATGGGATATGCGGATAGAATTGTTAATGACAAAAATGCCAGCAACCAAATTAAGGAACAGGCTGCCGTTATATCCCGGCAAAGTATCAAAATAAAAGATTTAGTGCAGGACTTGAATCTCGTGTCAAAGCTTGAATATGAAATGCAGCCTCTACAGAAAGAAAATACCCGGCTTTCAAAACTATTACGTTCCTACGCGATAGACCTGATAAACAGCGGTCTGTCGGAGTCCTATTCTTTAGAGGTAAATATTTCTCCTGACTCCGAAAACAGCATGATAGAATGTGATACAAAACTGATTACACGAGCCGTAAATAATCTGGTTCAAAACAGCATTCACAGCAATCCCAAAGGCTGCATAATTACTTTGTCACTGCAAATAACAGAAAACAGACTGCTTTTAACCGTTCAGGATAATGGTATTGGTATTTCTGCTGAAAAGTTAGAAGAACTGAAAAACAAACCACATTACATGGAAAGTATCGATGACCGCTTAGATCTTCGTCATGGTTTAGGACTTCTCTTAGTACGGCAGATTATTGAAGCACATCACGGAACAATCGACGTAGAGAGCAGACTGCATGAAGGCTATAAAACTAACATATACTTCTCAAGCAATCCTAGACCGTGAACATATTACAAAATCGCATCATGGAAAAGTGTATAACTGCCTATTCCGTTATGGATAACTATATTCACAGCACATGGAAAAGCAAAGTGCAGCTTTCCCACGTCCTGCAAACATAGTTACCCACAACTCCATAAAATAGGCAGTTATACACTTTTCCACAATGCTACTACGCCTACGGAATCCATCTCATTCATTCCCTTTTTATAACTTTTAGACATTATGTCCAAAAGCAAAAAGCCCTGCATATTATCGTACACAGAGCCTTTCTAATCTTTTTTATCCTCTACATAGAGTGTTTTCTTTTCGTAAAACTCATTTTATAGAGTTATACCTGCCTTTTGTGCGAAGTCAGCTTTTCTCCCGATAATTGCCGATTGTTTTTCTTTTGAAAGGCGGCTGAATACTTCCCCATAGAGAATATCATCTAACTTCATTTCCTTTGCTGTCAGATATAGTGTTGTATTAAACCATTCCTGCCAAAGCGCATCAAACAATACCCTGCTGTCCGTAAAGGTTGCATCTTCTTCAAATCCATACGGCGGCTTATAATATTTCAATTTCACAAAACCATATCTGCCCGCATCAAGCACTACGATATTTTCCATTTCATACAGCTCCGCAAACGCATCCGCCACCTTTTGGCACTTTGCCCGTTCTTCCTCTGTGATATAAACCTGCTTTTCCATATTGATTTACCTCGTTTCTTCTAAGATTTTACCATGTTTCTTTTATGAGGGCTATCTACATACACCAGATTTTCACTTTGCTTATTCTTCCCATTTTTCACTTTACTCACAATTTACACCTGTTACCGCTGTTGTGAAAAAACTCATTTTTCTACCTCTTTCTTTCCTTAAATTTGATTTTTTGATAAAGAAAGAGCTTTGATATGTAAATCCCCCGCCCTTTGTGGTACAATAAGGGTAGGGGAATCCTTTCGGAGAACCCCGTGCGGGCATCCGGTACATTCTGTTTGGCGATAGGCTGTGCCGGGTGTCCTGTTTAGTCCGTTCCCAAAATACATACAAAACTCCTGATTTTGGCTTTATGCCAAAGGTTTACAAGTTCCATATTCAGTTGTCGTTTTGCACTTCTGGACACAATGTCCAGAAGCCGCTATTTAGTTGTAGTTGGGGAATTATCCTCCTGCCCGCTGACTTCCCCGCAGTCAAACGCTTCATCCACCTCTGTATTTGGAGTAACTTTCATGTGCTGTAAATGCTTCACATAGTCCTCAATGTCAAAGGTGTTTTTCGGGTCATAATCGGACAGCTCTTTGTACCTGCTATGCTTCGTTATATCGAATTTATCCGAGAAGAATGGTCTCACGCCTCTAAGCTGCATGATACATTTCCCGCCGTCCATGACCGCAATCTCATCCTGGCTCATCAGCGCCTTCCCGGTCTTTTGGTAATTCAGACCGTAGGACTGTGATGTACCCCTTGTATCGGAAGTGTTATAAAGGTCAATGGTTTCCTTTCCTAAAACATCTTCCAGCTCTTTCAACGTGGTCTTTTCCTTCCCTCCGAGGAATAAGGTGGTGTCACAATTCCCTTCGATTGTGTCAGCGTTGTCCTTATAAATCGCCTTTAGCTGAGATTTTGACTGTAAAATGATAGATGCCGATATTTCCCTGCTCCGGATTGTGGCGATCAGCTTCTCAAACTGCGGAATCTGCCCGATGTTGTAGGCTAAGAATCCGGCGCCTTACTGCCTCACGACAGCAGGTTTCCGAACC
>CAJUKA010000143.1 GCA_910586585.1 uncultured Lachnospiraceae bacterium | reverse complement strand
AAAACGGGGGATATGATACAAACACGGAAACTGCATGGAGTTTTCGTGTTTGTATATGAGTTTCCGTGATAATATGGAGTTTTGCGTGATAGTATACAGAAGAACGATAAAAAAGAATGGAATATTGATGAAACAAGGAAAAGGGCCGCTTGTGTATAATACCATTAATTTAAGATGATATAAGCCCCCTTGGTGTGGAACATTATTTTAAAGTAAGCAGAAAGCAATACCATAAACAAAGTTGGCGCAACTTGCTTTCCTGCTCATTATTCAATAGGCGATTGGGGCTCCTATTTTAACGGAAGTGTAAGAAAAAAAGTAGCTCCACCACCTTCTGTATTCTTTATCCCGACATCCGCAGACAAAAATTCTGCCAACTCTTTTGCTATGCTTAGTCCAAGACCAAAATGTGACTTATCCGTATGTGACTTATCGGCACAGTAAAAGCGGTCAAAAATGTAAGGTTTGTCCTCGGCAGAGATTCCCTGTCCGTGATCAATAACAGAAATAGTTATAGCCTTGCGTGACAGAGTGGCTTTTATTTGGATTGATGCTTTCGTTTCAGAATGAGAAATGGCATTATCCATAAAAATGCTTAAGATCTGAAAAAGGTATTCCCGGTCTGTGTATAGTACGGGAAAGTGGATATCCATAAAATCTGCATCTAAAGGAATTCCTTTTTGGCCGCATATCGGTTCATAAGCTTCATAAAGGGCGATCAGCAAAGTATCAATATTTACCATTGTTTTATTGATATTGCGTGTTCCGGAATCTGAGGAGGCCAGTAAAAGCATATCTTTAATCAACTTTGACATTCGCATAGTTTCTGCATCTATAATATTTGCGGCCTTTTTAATATCCGGTATGCCGTCGCTTAATCTATTTATTTTGTCATTGTTGGCAAGTATGACTGCAAGCGGCGCTTTTAGCTCGTGGGAGGCAGCGGCAATAAAACCTTTCTGGCTTTGTAATACTTTTTCGGTTGGTTCTATAGCGTGTTTCAGCAGAAATCGGCTTACAATTATGATACAGAATAAGGAGATAACCCATAGCAGTATATAAAAAGGCAGTTGTTTCCCTATCAGTTCAAAAATTGTCTTTTGCCGGTGCAGCAGGCTCAGATAAAACAGGGTTCCGTTTTTGTCAATGACAACAGCCGGTATTCCCCAATATTTATCATGTGAACTACCGGAAAAAGATAAAACCCCGCCTTGTGTTGTAGCCTTTGTCTGATCCAATGCTGTGACAGATTCAACATTTGCCTTCTCTGTAAATTGACTTAATAAAAAGGTTATATCGGTTGGAAATGAGAGAGGGCTTTGATAAATCACATTTCCCTGTGCATCCTTTAGAACGGCAAAAATGGAATAGTTATCTTCGTAGGGCTTGATAACCGTTTGAGGGCTTTTTTCCGGATTTTCCAGTTCATAAATCATTAACATAGAAAGCCGTCCGAAAAAAATACTATCGTTTTGCTGTTTATTATCAATGAAATCATTACATAAAATCCCAATAATGACGGTTATGATGGACATAATGGAACTGATAAAAATAAGATGAAGTTTTTTATATAAATGCTCCAGCATTTTTGCCCTCCAATTTATAGCCAGATCCGTAAACCGTTTTTATTTCGCAGCAGCTTCCTATCTCCCGTAACCGTTTCCTGAGAAAAGAAATATAATTATCCACGTTTCCGGGTACGATGTCTGTATCGGTTCCCCAAATTTTGTATATCAGCTGCTCTCTGGTAATGAGGGATTGGGGGTGGTTTATAAAGGCAGACAGTACCTCGGACTCTTTCGCAGTTAAAAGCAGGGAATTTTTGCCGCATGACAAGATACGTTCCATCTGATTGAAAGACAGATCGGAAAAGCAAATGTGCATTTCCTGTTTTATTTCGGCGGGACGCCTGGTCAGCGCTCTGATGCGGGCAAGCAGTTCTGCGATATGAAAAGGTTTTACCAGATAGTCATCTGCACCATTGTCCAGTCCCTCTATCCTGTCATTTAGTTCTGACATCCCCGTAATAATAATGACAGGAATTGCAATTCCCTTCCGGCGCATGGCCTTAATAATTGTCATTCCGTCAATGATGGGGAGCATACGGTCAATGACTGCCAGGTCATAGCAGTATTCTATATTCAGTGCATGGATCATGGCTGTTTCCCCATCATAGCAGCAGTCAACTATATATCCGGCTTTTTGCAGTTCATCCTGTATGGAACTGCAAAGTTCTATATCATCTTCAAGCAATAGTATTTTCATGATATCAAATCCTCTTTCCATGGTGTCGCTCCACATATGGCTGGAAAGACATTTTTCCATTTGCGGGTTATTCTTTTCTATTCAGTATAGCAGATAATTCTATAAAAATCCTATAAAAAGTGACGTTTAAGTCGATTCCAATTACAAGACTTTTTTAGGACTTTGCAGTTAAAATGAAAAAAAACAGTAGAAAGGAAGTTTTTATTATGAAAAATCAAAAAATGTGGAAAGGTTTAGTAATTGGATTGTGCATATCAGCTCTTACGGGGTGTGGCATTGGCGCAGATGAAAAGACAGTGGTGGGGGATATGCCTGCAACAGAGTATCAAAGCAGCATATTTGATGACGAGGATATGCATTCAGATGAAAATGATAACATTGCTCCTAAAGCAGATAATACGGATGGCAATAGCAGCCAGGAAAACAAAGACAGTTCCCTGCCGGATGGGGATGGAACAGACGGAGCGAATGCTTCGCAGGAGAACCAGAGTAATACCACAGATAATGGTACAGTTGAGAAAGTGGATGCAGACAGCCTGTATTCATCAGCGGCTATCACAGGGAGCGTTGTGGAATTTTCGGATGGCAGCTGTACAGTAAGTGCCGCCACAACAGAAGATGACGGAAAAACTGGCGTAGTTGCCGCACCTGGGTATGAAAGTGAAGATACAAATGTAGTGGTGACATATCAGGAGGGCTGTGTGGTTCAGATTGCAACTATCTATACTTCTACCGGGACTGCAGAATTGGAGCAGGCATCTGTAGCTGACATTAAGAAACAGTCAAGTGTTATTATCTATGGAAGTTTTGAGGACACACATCATGTAACGGCTACAAA
This sequence comes from uncultured Lachnospiraceae bacterium, assembly GCA_910586585.1. Classification (GTDB taxonomy): domain Bacteria; phylum Bacillota; class Clostridia; order Lachnospirales; family Lachnospiraceae; genus COE1. The sequence continues at coordinate 5,815 of CAJUKA010000143.1, read as the reverse complement.
AGTTATCATATGCCATAGAACAGCCTGAACAACAGGAGGTATTCATTTTGAAATTCTATCAGCTTGCCTTCCGGTATTTATGCCGGAAGAAGTCTAAAACATTTATTTTACTTTTGGTATTGCTGTTCATAAACAGCATGATCCTGGGTTCTTACATGATTCTGCATGCCACAGAGGATTCCCGGATTACTATGCAGGAAAAGATGGGGACCAAGGCGGTACTGGAAGTGAAGGGGAGTGACCGATTTATTACGGAAAATGAGGTCAGGAAAATCCGGGATATGGATGGAGTGATATCTGTCAACCGCATGGCTGACAGTGCCGTTTATCCCGTTAATTTTAATCCCATTACGAACAGTGATTCCGAGGAAGAAAATAACTGGAAGGTAACGCTGCTGTCTTATGATGAGCTGGAACGTGACAGCGCCTTTAGTGACTTAAGATACCGCCTGATGAAGGGGGATATGATTACGGAGGGCTCTGGGAAAGGGGCTGTGATCAATTTTGCGCTGGCGGATGCAAATGGCCTTGAAATAGGGGATGAGATGGAAGTCGGGACAGAAACAGGGAGTGTGATCAATGTAAAGATCATAGGTGTTTTTGTTGCGGGAAGTGAGAGAAACCAGATGGATACCCTGCCGGCGGTAAACCGTATCGAAAACCAGATTTTTATTGACAATGAATCCTATACGGGGCTATTCGATAATGCGGGTTACCGTAAGATAGCGGTATATACCAAAAAACCGGATCAGATAGATGTTCTGGTACAGGAATTAAAAGATTTTTTGGGCAGCAGAGTGGAGATCACCACTGCTGATATATTATATCGTCAGCTGGAGGTGCCGCTGAACAGGATAGTCCGTGTGATGAAACTTATGCTGGTATTCACGCTGGCTGCAGGGGTGACAATTACTTCAATATTACTCTGTATGTGGATGAGGTCGAGAAAAAGGGAAATTGCTGTTTTTATCAGTATGGGAAAAAAGAAAACGGATATTCTTATGCAGGTTTTTATGGAAACGGCGGCCGTCTTTTGTTTGTCCGTATCTGGCGCCTGTGTAATAGGAAGTGGGATGGCAGGAATTATGAAGGAACTGCTCATGGAAGAAAATACGGCAGTTCTCCTGTCAGTTTCCTTACAGGCAGGGGATATTGCAGCAATGTTCTTTGCAGGAGGCTGTATAGCGGTTATTGCTGTCTGTATTTCATTGCTGCCCATTTTAAGGGCAAACCCAAAAGACATTTTATCAAAAATGGAGGGATAGTAAATGAGAGGTTTTAGTTTGGCATGGCGTTCTGTTATCAGAAAACCTGTAAAAAGCATCCTGCTGTTTGTAACTGTATTTACCATCAGCCTGCTACTGTTGGCTGGAATGAGCAGTGGAAAAGCAACTGTTCAGATGCAGGATAATACAAGGCAGGCAGTCGGGGCAGGGCTTCTGCTGGAAGAAAATGAGGCAGACCGGCATCGGAGGATTGATGAGTTATCAAGGCAGCTTGATCATAAGGAAGGCAGCCTGGGCGGATACCATCAAGAAAAAATTACAATAAACGGAGTAGAAAGCTGGAGAACATGGACGGATAATTCTTTTGAAACCCTGTTAGTGGAGGATATCGAAAAAATAGCGGGTACAGAAGGGATTGCCGATTACAATATTACAACAGTTACAACGGCTGCAAGACCAGTTGGTTTTATCCGCATTGAGGACGAGGATATGGATCAGTATAGCGACCTTGGAGGCGTGTCGCTGGTCGGGAACAAAGATATGTCCATGGATTCCAATTTTCTTTCGGGAAATGCTTTTATCATGGACGGCAGAATGATTAAAGAAGGTGAAAAGGATGTCTGTGTCATTTCAGCAGAGCTTGCAGATAAAAACCAATTAGAAATTGGAAGCAGAATAAGTTTTGGCAACTGCCGGGATAAAGAGGATCCTATGATTTATGAAGCAGAAGTTGTCGGTATCTATCGGGTAAACCAACCTATAGCTCCTTATATGTATGGGGATACTTACCGGTCTGAAAATATTATTTTTACGGATTTGGATTTCCCTGAAAAGGTGGATGGAAAGGCAGGCGACCCATTATATGAAAAGGCATATTTTAAGATTGCAGATGTGGATGAATATGAAGCTCTAAAGATAAGTGTAATGGGGGTAGATATAGCGTGGGAAAGGTATGACCTGATTGACAATAACGGAAATATGAATACCCTGTCCGCAAATTTTAATGAAATGGAGAAGTACAGCAGAATTTTAGTCTGGGTAATTTCAGGGGCAGGCCTGATTATCCTGTTCCTAATTTTTCAGTTCTGGATGAAAAGCCGGAATAGGGAAATTGGAATCATGCTGTCAATGGGAACTTCAAAAATACGGATTTTGGCCCAGATCATGGCAGAAGCACTTATGATTGCAGCAGTGGCTGTGTTGGTTTCCTTCTTGGCGGCACCGGGAGTGTCAGGCCTGACGGCGGATTATCTGGTAGAACAGCAGGTACAGAGTGCGGGAGAACAGGATTTACTGGATGAAGGGAAAGTGGCATTGTCATATGAAAAATCAGGGCAGAATGTGGTGGGCGTGCAGGCAGAAATTACTTCCGGGATGTTAATACAGGATGTTTCGGGCATTGCCCTGCTTATTGTGATATCTGTATGTGTATCGGGTATTGGCATATTGAAGAGAAATCCCAAGGATATCCTGCAGGATTTATAAAACAGTTTATGCGCGCAGGTGTAAATAAGGTAAGGAGGACAGTTGAAATGATATTAGAAGCAAAAAATATAGAATATGTATATAAATCCCAAAAGGACAGGAAAGTTTTAGGCGATATTTCTGTGCGGTTTGAAGAAAAAAAGTTTTATGCCATTATCGGGGCCAGCGGAGCCGGAAAAACGACTCTCTTATCTTTGCTGGCAGGGCTTGACAGCCCAACAGGAGGCACCATTCTATATGAAGGGGAAGATATCCTTGCGAAGGGTTTAAATTATCACAGAAAGAACCATGTATCCTTAGTTTTTCAGGAGTATAACCTGATTGATTATCTCACCACGGAGGAAAACGTAAGGCTGGGAGGAACAGATAAGCCGGGGGAACTGCTTACAAAAGTGAATATCCCACAGGAAGCATGGAAAAGAAATGTAATGAAGCTGTCCGGTGGGCAACAGCAACGTGTAGCGATTGCAAGGGCGCTGGCAAGCAATGCAAAAGTCTTATTGGCAGATGAGCCGACCGGGAATCTGGATGAACAGACGGCAGAGGGAATTATTGAGTTATTAAGGCAGACTGCGCATGAGTTGGGGAAATGCGTAATCGTTGTTACACATAGTAAATATTTGGCAAATGAGGCAGATGAAATTGTGCAGATTACGAATGGAATAATTGGCTCATAGAAATGAAGGAATCCTGCGGAAAAGACAAACCGCCGCACTATGGCCTTCATCCGCCATATGCGGCGGTCTGCCTTTTCCGCAGGCAGGCCGGGCGGCCTGATTTGGAAAGCGGGGAAATAAGAGGTAATATGCTTACACGGCCAGTATGGGCTGTGCGCTTATAGTCATTTCGTGCAATTTATGGGAGTTTCGTGCAATGGGATTTGATAGGATACCCCATAATCCGATATAATTTATAGTGGAGAAAAACACAGAATTGAGGGAAATGCGATGAAGATAGCGGTCTGTGATGACAGCAGGGAGGACAGGGGCGCGCTACGGGCGCTGCTGGAAGCCTGCGGGCATGATTTTGAGATAAGGGAATACGGCTCTGGCGAAGAGCTGTATGCGGATATGGGATATGTACGGGAATGCAGCATAGTGTTCCTTGACATCAACATGGAAGGCATGGATAAGGCAGTTGTATTAGTGACACATGATCCTCATATTGCAAGTTACTGTAAGAAAATATATTTCTTGGATGAAGGAAGAGTAGGCCGGCCATGTGTCAGGAATGGTAATCAGGGTGATTTTTATGACGAGATTATACATCATATGGCTTCGCTTCAATAACAAAAGACAGCAAGGAGCTTATTCTTCAATGGTCTGTGGTGTTTTCTTTCTTGTCATTGTCGCTCCTTTCTATCTGCGGTATAGAAAAAGGACAGTCGAATTAACGTCGGCTGCCCTTATAAAATTGCACTTGGATTTTAAGGTGTTGCTCGATAAATTGTAGTTGTTTTACCTTTGTCCAGCTTGTGTTTCGCTTTTGATTTGTTCCATTTCAGTTGCTACATATTCAGCGGTTATCTTTTGATATTCCCCATTAGCTTTTGGGAAAGATACTGACTTGAGCAACTTGGCAGAGTAAGTCTGTGCAGGTTCATTTTCAAGGTCATTTGTGTATATTTCAACAACAGCATATCCAACAATGTTATCTCCCTCGTGAATTACGATATTGATATATGCCGTAGTTCCCATATACCGTTCAAAATCGCTCTCGCCTGTTCGCGATAGGTTAGTCCAATATACAGTAGTATCATTTCCAGTGTTGAACGACGAGCCTAAATATGTTATTTTGTTACCCTCCCAAAAAAGCAATGTCCCGCCATCAACTGATACTTCAAAACTTAAATCGTCGTATTCCGTAGCGGATAGTTTCAATGGAAGTCCCGGTCGGCTGCTCATAGCAAGGCTCCACTTATAATCTGTTGGCAACCCTATACCTTCCTGCATGGTTATTTCTTCATCTGATGAAGCGGCATACACTGTGATTGTCAAAAAGCCCGGCGCAATGATAACGTCTGGAACAGAAATTTTGAAAAGCACTCCGGCTACCAAAGCTACGCATAAGCAAGCCGCCATAGCCGCCCATTTGAGCCAACCATTCTTTTTCTTCGTCTTTGTTTGAGCTTCCTCAATAAACTGATTATCGACATTCGTAATGCTGTTATACAGCTTTGAGATTTCCTTTTCTTTCATAGGGAATAGCCCTCCTTTTCAAGTTTGGATTTTAGATTTTGCCTAAGTCGGTACATTTTCTTCGCCATATTTGCCGGGGACATACCGCTTTCTTGTGCAAGTGTATTTACTGTTTCACCATTCCAATAACGACGCATGAAAAGAATACGGTCATTTTGCGGTAATGACGCAAGCCATGTGTTTATGATGTTGGTTAACTCTTGTTCTTCAATTTGGTGTTCAACAGTAGCAGGGGACGGTATGCAGTCCTCCAACTCATTTAGAAGCTGCTCCATGCCCGCATAGCGTTTTTGGCGGTGATTTTTCTTCCAAAGGTCAAAAGCGATATTTCGGACTACTTTACCAAGCCATGCGCCAAGTTTGTCGGGCTTCTGTGGTGGTATTGAGTTCCAAGCCCGCAAATATGTATCATTAACACATTCGTCAGCGTCGGAACTTGTTGACAGTATGTTCAATGCAATCCTGTGGCAAAAGGCTCCATATTTCGTTGCTGTTTCTGAAATTGCAGCTTCATCACGCTTAAAATATAAGCTAATGATTTGTAAGTCCTCCATTTCAATCCCCCTCCGCAAGAATTATGTTCTTGAAAGCTTTCACTTATAAAGACGACATTTCAGGAATGATATTCCCTGTACATTTACAAAATTATAAACTTTCTTTTTGAATATTTCTACCGCCAGAAAAGTAGAATACACAAAAGCTAAAGATGAATCGTACACTCCAGACAAAATCGCCGCATACAGTGTGGAAAATGGATATTATGTGGAAGGAACCGGCACATCATGGGCCTTGATGGAGGATTTACCAAAGCTGTATGGCATTAAAGTCTCATCCATAAGCTCAAGTGCAAATAATATTGTTGCTACCCTTTTGTACTGACCTAAAATTACTCTGGTTGCCTGTCAT
>CAJUKA010000142.1 GCA_910586585.1 uncultured Lachnospiraceae bacterium | reverse complement strand
TTTTCCTGTAAAATGGGAGGTTTTTTTGCGAAAAATTTTTACTCGTCATAGCTGTACAGAAAAGGAATCTAAATCAAGGCCAATGATTGTAATTTTTCACAACATTGTGTATAATAAATAAATCGAAAACATCAGATTGCTTAATAAATAGAATTTAAAAATAATTTGTCGCTTTGCAATAATAAATCAGATTTTAAAGAGGAAAGAAATTTTGAAATACAAAAACTTGGTGAAAATAGTGTTATTGATGTCTTTGTTTCTTTTGACAGGATGCGAAAAAAATCAGAAGGAAACAGATTTAGAGGAAATTGAATTTGATTTTGCAACAACGTCAGAAACAGCATCGAAACAGGAAACGATCTTGCCAACATCAGAATTGGATACAACAATAACATCTGATTCAGAAGCGTTACTGGATGCTTTTCTTGCCAGTAAAATTCCGGCAGTTATTAACAATGAACATGACGTGACGATTATGTTTGATCAATTGCCGCATGATGAGGAAGACTGGTCCTGTTATTCTGTCGGGGAACGGATTGATTTAGATAATGATGGGGAAGACGAACAGATTGTAGATGGTCCCTATGGAGGTATGTTTTTGGACGCAAGAGACGGAAAAGTATACGTGTTTGCAAGTGGAGAGGGAACAGCAGGTGTTTTGACTTATACACAATACGATAATGCAGTATGGATCGTTCATAGAGATACTACACATGCGGGAAGACAGGTATACTGGCTAACGAAGTATGATGGCGGGGAAACGATTGTGGATGAATTTACGCTGGCAGCAGAATATTGGGATTCACCTGATAGTAAATATGATGAAAACAGTGATTTTACATATCGTGATGAAAAGATAACAATGAAAGAATATGAGGCATTAAGAAAAGAGATTATCGGATGGTAAAGAGGGTAGGTACAGCCCAATCTGCAAAAAGCTTCGCTTTTTGTTTCAATGGATTCAGCGTTCGCAATTTTTTTTAAAAGCAAAAAAATAATCGCGCAGCGATTTAAAATAGGAGGTATATATACATGGAACATACATATGGTATTAAAATTCAGGAATTGATGGACTTTTTCTGCAAAGGGGAACACAAAGGTTTTTCAGAGGAGGAGATTCAGGAGGCAGAACAGTATATAGGAGCTGCGCTGCCAGATGTTTATCGCCGTTTTTTGCTGACCTATGGAAAAGACCCTGTCAACACAGTAATGCATACAATCAATGAGCCAGATGAAATTTGTACAACCTATCAGGTAATTAAAGAGGATTTGGAGGGAGAGTGGGCGCCTGAGTTTGAGGAAGCAGTGGAAAATGGAGAGCAGGAAGCGTATTCTGATAACGAATATTTTAGTCTTTGGCAGCTTCCTGTGGAACAGTGGAATACAATTACCGAAAATTATGTGCTGATTTGGTGCGAAAACCAGGGTGTATGGAATGTGGGATATTTGTTACAGGATTTGCTAGATGGAAAGACAGACCCGCCTGTTTATATCAGCACAAATGATGATTTCATTACGTTCGAAAAACTAGCAGATGATATGGAACATTTTATGCTGGAAATGTTGTTTGAAGCTGCCTATGAATATGGTGAGCGATATACAGATACACCAAAAATCAATTTAATTCTTGCGGATGCAGGTGTTGATTTAGCGCAGTTGAAAGCCTGTGGGCGGATTGGAACTTGTATGGATAGTTCAAAAAATAAATTGTATTTCTATTGTGAACATAAGGAGTATAATGAACTAATTGTTGTTAACAGAGAAGAATTAGAAGAACTAGAAGAATTAGAAGAGTAGATTGAAAAATCAGTTTGATACAGATGTGCGGGAAGATATTTTGGAATCCGTTTAAATTGGCTACAGATAGGATAAAAATTAAAAAAGGAGTTATATGATACATAAAATAGAATGGAAAGATAGGAATACTGCAATATCCTGTTATCTGCCAGAGGATTCTGCACCAGATAAAAATGCTGTAGCAGAATTATATCAAATGACAGCATTAGAAGAAACGTTGTCCAAGCTGACTGCGGTGCCTGGTTTTTTCCAAAAAGATTCTCCCAAAATCGAAAAAATGATTCTGACACCAGATTTTCATAAAGGATCAGGAATTCCCATTGGAACTGTGATGATGACAAAAGGATTTGTTGTTCCCCAGGCAATGGGAAATGATATCAATTGTGGAATGCGGTTTTATACTACGGATTTGTCGGAAGAACAAATTCAGCAAAAGCTTCCTGAAATAACCAAAAAGATTCGCCATATCTTTTTTGAGGGCGGCAGACAGATTCCTATGACAGGAAGACAGCGGCAGGCATTGTTCCACTATGGTCTTGAGGGATTATTAGAAACGCATCAAGACAGTAAAAAAAATGGTTTGTGGCAATATTATCAGCCAGAGATTCAGGAGAACTGGTTGCGTCGAACGGTGTTTCGAGGAAGCTTAAAAGCAGATAATACAGAAGGATTAGAGGATTTTATCGGCAATTATGAACAATTGACATACGACGATCAGATTGGAACAATTGGTGGCGGTAATCATTTTTTGGAAGTGCAGCGGGTTGCTGAGATTTATGATGGTCAGACTGCAAATGCGTGGAAACTGAAAAAAGGCGCTGTAGTGATAATGATTCATGCAGGTTCGCTGACAATTGGACATCACAGCGGGCTGCTGAACCGCAAGATTTGTCAGGAAATATACCCGACTGGGCTGGCACATCCTGAGAATAAAATATATCCCATACCAGAAAGATGTACCAAACAGAATGCGTGGAACCGATTTTGGGATGCTTCTGCAAATGCTGCGAATTTCGGCTTTGCAAACCGATTGTTTCTTGGTTTTATGATTCAGGATGTTTTTACCAATGTGTTAGGTGCATGTCATATGGATTTGCTGTATGATGCCCCGCACAATTATATTTGGAAAAAGCAAATGGATGACGATGTGTATTATATTCATCGAAAGGGAGCTTGCTGCGCAGGAGGCTGCGAAGAAATGGTAGACACAGAATTTGCCTATTATGGTGAACCTGTGATGATACCAGGTTCTATGGGAAGCTCCAGCTATTTGCTTCGTGGATTGGGAAATCGAGCGTCTCTTTGGAGCGCCAGTCACGGCGCTGGGCGAAAAAAATCCCGTGGTGATGCAGTTAAGGGGAATGATGCAGCATTTCGTGAATTTATGGAAGCGTTTCATATTATTACACCAATTGATCCAATGCGTACTGATTTAAAGGGAAGAGCGGATATTTTGAAAAAATGGGAGGAGTCCGTTCGGGCAGAAGCGCCCTATGCCTACAAAAATATTGATGAAGTCATTGCAGTACATACAACCCATAACATGGCGGCCTTGGTAGCGCGAATGGAACCAATTTTTACGGTGAAGGCTTAGAGCGTGTTTGAAACACGCTCTAAAAATGATGCTATTTTAACTTAACATGAGGAAAGATTGAAAATGAAACAGCGTATCCGCAATATTGTAATTGTTCTATTTTGCAGCATTGTATTAAGCAGTTGTGGTAAATTGCAGGAGGAAGAGAATAGCCCATCTTCTATTGAAATTCAGGAAACTGGTGTTGAGGATTGTGATTCATATGAAGTATCTTTGGAAGAAGAGAAGCGCATTGATATGCCAACATCAGAATCATTACAGGAAGAGTCGGAGGAAGAAGATGGTGTGATGGAAGTCTATGCTGGTGGAGAGGTGATAGACATTTCTGAAGATAGGATGACAGCACAAATATCACCACAGGATATTTTAATAGGAAATCCAATTCTTTATAATCGTTTTCAAGTTGACGGCTGGATTTTTGAATGGCTGATTTCAGATTATTACGATGATGATAACTGGTTTTTTGAAGAAGGTGTTTTGGTGATATCTCGTGAAGGGAATACGCAAGAGATACAGATTGTTCCTGTAAAAGCAGAGGGAGGCTATGCGACATGGGTTTCTGCAAAGAATAAATTTGAGTATGTTGATGTGAATTTTGATACGATTCCAGATCTTTTAATCTGTACAGGTCATCACGGCAATCAGGGGGCATTGACTTATTATTGTTTTTTGCAGACAGAAACTGGGTTTGTGGAAGCACCCACCTTTTCGGATATTCCAAATCCTTCGATTGATACAGAGAATCAATTGATACTTAGTCAATGGCGTAATTCTGCGGCTTCTCATAGTTGGGCGGAATATAAATGTGAGGACAATATATATGTTTTGTCCAGAGAATTGCGGGAGGAACTGCTAGTTGATTCAGATGAAGAAATATGGATATGGACGGTAAATGGAGAAGAAATTGGCAGAAGTAATGAACTTTCTAAAGCAGAGATTGAAGATCTTTTGTATAATGAAAACAGTGAATGGAATTTATCACACAATCGATGGCAAATACTATATAATAATGGTATGATGTCAGATTACAGTATCTATAGTGATCCAATTGAGTAAGAAACACAGAGGACAGATTGAAAAATCAATATGCTTGTATGTGAATTCATATTTGGAGGAATTTGATATGGAACACAATTGTATCGTGTGGTATGATGAATGGCAGATGGCGTGTTGCGGAGAGCCATTTTCCATTGGTGATAAAGTAAAGTGGCCTGTTTCACCAGATTGGAATGATGACTATTTGCCAGTTGATATGAAACAGCAAGTTGGGCGTATAACATATTTCTATGATGCTCATGCCGATAGTTTAGAGGGATTATTCACACTAATTGGGATTGTGAAAAATATTCAGGGTGTATATTTACATTTTGAGCTTAAGTCTCCAACAACCCCCTATTTAACGCCTGTATATGGATTTCTTATAGATATAAAAGACGATTATCAAAAGACAATCGATATTTTTGAAAAAAAGAGCGTAGTCAAGAACGTAGAATTTCTCTTGACTGCATATCTTATAGAAATGGAATTTTTAGAGATAAAACCTGGGTTTGACTTTGAGTAAGTCATTATATGGAAATATGTCATAAATAAATAGAAATATTTATGGCATATTTTTTTGTGGTTTCGATAAAATTTTAATTGACAAATTGAGTCTATAGTTATAGACTTATATTATACTAATAGGTCTGTTGTTATAGACCTAAAAATTGACACAGAAAGGCTGAGAATATGGAAAATTTAAGATTATGTGATAGTGACTATCGTTTTATGATGATTGTATGGGAAGTGGCGCCAATAAATTCTGGCAAGCTGGTGCAGCTATGCAGCGAACGGCTTGGATGGAAAAAATCGACAACATATACGCAGATCAAAAAAATGTGTGAAAAAGGATACATTGAAAATAAACAAGCAACGGTAAGTGTACGAATTCCAAGAGAAAAGGTACAGGCAGATGAGAGCAATTATTTTGTAGAACGAACTTTTGATGGTTCACTTCCTGGATTTTTGACAGCATTTTTAGGAGGGAAAACTATTTCAGAAAAAGAGGCGGAAAGAATCAAGAACATGATAGATTCCTATACAGAGAAATAAGTTATGAGTGGTAATAGCTTGTGTTTATGTGTTGCTTGCACAAAATATTATCACTCAAAAGACAACACAGAAAAGAAGAAAAATTTGAAAGTGCCTTTTAAATTTTGATTGGTATGCGTGCAAAGATGCGCAGAGGAGAGAAAGATGCAAATATTGAATCAACTTTTTCTAAAAATTATAGAAATGAGTGTTTTGGCAAGTTTTATAATCGTATTCGTACTAATAATCAGATTTTTGTTGAAAGGATTTCCTAAAAGTTATACCTATATTTTGTGGGGGGTAGTCGCGTTTCGATTAATCATTCCAAGCTCTGTATCTTCTAATATTAGTGTATTGAATGTTTCAGTGAATTGGTTTGCAGCAATAGAATCCGAGCAAAAAACCGTTACACCAGAATCTATGAATTTATATAACAGCTTCATTGGAGAGAGCACACAGGGATTAGAGCCGACAATTGACAGCCATATTAATAAATCAGGTCCGATATTGAATTATGAACCATCACAACAAGAAAAAGATTTTTCAGAGGAAAGTAATGGTACAAAGGCTTGGCATGTCAAAACAATAGATGTCTTTGTGTATATCTGGCTGACAGGAATTTTGATGCTTGTATTTTATAGTATTGTGTCAGCGATTAAAATAAAAAATAAACTAAAATATAGCATAAAGCTTTATAACAATGTTTACGAGTGTGATGGGATTCGCTCTCCGTTTATCTTTGGAATGCTTCGGCCGAAAATTTATATACCTTTTCGATTGAGCAAAGAACAGCAGCAGTGTATTCTGCTGCACGAAGAATATCATATCAAAAGAAAGGATTATCTTGTCAAAATATTTGCCAGTTTTTTGACAATAATCTATTGGTTTCATCCTTTGGTATGGATTTCCTATTATTTGATGTGTTGTGATATGGAAATGAGCTGTGATGAAAAAGTAATTTCTGAACTGAACTTTGATATGAAAAAGGAGTATAGCAGGCTGCTTCTGGCATTTGCGGCAAACAAAAGACAGCAAACAGCAAATATGCTGGCATTTGGAAAGGAACATACAATGAAACGTATTAAAAATATTATGAGCTATCAAAAGCCTCAAAAATGGAAAACGCTTGCAGGGGCAGCAGTGCTTATCATTACGATGGCAGCATGTGCAACAGATGCCCAAGAAAATCATGATATTAGTACAGTTGCTGAAAAGACTGATATCACAGAAAATGATAATAAAACCAATACAATACAAGCGGAAATAACTTCGGATACAAAGAAAGAATCTACAGATCTCATAGCGCATCAGCCAGCACAATGGGCACAAAACAGCATGTTTGACTTGGAGCTTTGCACGCTTGATTATGCAGATGAGAACAAAATAGTATTTCATATTTCAAGTGGACTGTTTGCGTATTCATTAAACGAAAACCGCATAATGACAAGTCTTGACTTGCAGGCATTGAACTGTCAGGAGGTACAGACAGGTGGACCATGCAAGATTGAAGTGTATACAGCAGGCGAAAACGGGCTAAAGGCAGTAATTGCTCCATATCCATACAAGGATGAGGGCAAATATCTTTATCATTTCGATACAGATGAATTGATAATGTATGATAATGCAGCTTTGGAAGGGTATGAACCATTTATCCATCTTGTTTCCAAATACGACTTGGAGAATTTAGATGAGATTGGCATATCAGATTCAATATGGAAAATTTCGGAGAAAGTTGTTGAATTTGGTAACAATACCTATGGTGTATTGCATTATGACGATATACATTTAAACACGATGAAATATACTATGAATGAAGAGACATGGGAACTTTTTGACGCTGGACAGGCTACACAGCCCAATCTGATGAAACAGGATGACAGCTTTTATGAGTCCTTTGCAGCATACTGTGGGCAAAATCTGGCTCAATGTATAGTGGAATATACAGGTTTTTACAGGGCGCATGATTATGCAGGTATTTGTGCACTTTCAACAGATTTGGAGTACTCAGATGAAAAGCAGCAGGAATGGCTTACACATAAGGATATGTTGTCTGGAGGAACAGAGATTTCCCACAGCGAGACAGAGTGCACCTATCAATTTGTACAGAGTGAAGATTTTGAAGGAAATGAAGGGCAGGTTGTAACGGTAACTTTTGTATATATAGAAGGAGAAGGCTGGCGTGCAAAAGGTTTACCAGTGCCTAGTGAACAAGTGTTAGTTCCGATTAGTTAATACCTTCCTGAAATGAAGCACATTAAACAGAGGAGAAAGTCATTTCAAAATATGGGATGCAGGCAGAACCCTAAAATCGTATTACTTATCATAATTACATATAGAACACACAAATAAAAGGGAAAGAGTGCAACACTTATATTTTGTGCGATCCAACCAAATATGACAGGTGCAAGCAGGATACTTAAATAAGAAGCAGACATTTGGATGCCCATAACTGTCTGTGAAATTTCTTTTCCAAAATTGCTCGGGGTAAGATGAAGCATATTGGGAAAAATAGGCGCATTGCCTAGACCAACCAGAAACAATGCAAAACCAGATATTAAAGCAGGAAGAGGAAAAACAAGCAATGCAATAGCAATCAGCATCGTGCCTTGCCCTGCTTTTAGTATTTGCCAGCTATTGAATTTATAAGAACCAACACCAGACAAAAATCGTCCGCAAGCCATTCCAATATAGTATAGCGTGATTATTTTTGCTGCGACATCCACAGCCATTCCTTTTTGATTGACAAGAAAGGTACTTCCCCAGATACCACAAGTATACTCAATTGCACAAGAACCTATCAATATGAGGCAGGCTCTGCGGACTTTACATTGCTTCAATAAATAAAAAAATCCTGTCTCAGATATAGTTTCTTCCCCTTGCGGCAGTGTATCGCGAACAGTTTTCCACAATGGAACCGTAAGAATACTAACAGCAGCAATTCCGGATTGTACAAAAAAGACTGTTCGATATCCATTTCTCCAATTTCCATTGTCAGAAAGCATCAGTGACATCAAATATGGGCTCAGTGAAACCCCAATTCCATAAAAACAATGCAGAAAATTCATATGGACGGCTTTATAATGCAGCGCCACATAATTGTTCAATGCTGTGTCAATTGCTCCAGCGCCAATTCCAAGTGGAATTGCAAAAAGGCATAAAAATAGTACATGATTTGCGCTTGAAAAGCCAAACAATGCACAGGCAGTCAAAGCAGTACTGACAGCAGTGACCTTTGCGGTTCCAAAACGTGAAATGACTTTTGCAGATAATAGGCTGGAAAGAATCGTGCCTCCGGAAATTATACTTGTTACAAAGTTTGCATAGGAAACTGGCAGCTGAAATTCTGTATAAATTGCTGGCCAGGCTGTTCCGAACAAAGAATCTGGAATACCTAATCCAATAAATGTGATATAAATAATTACTAAAAGGATAGTTGCCATTATTAACCTCATTTCTAATATACTTGAGAGTAAAAAGTTCTATCAAAAAAATAACTCTTCCATATGGATTTA
>CAJUKA010000141.1 GCA_910586585.1 uncultured Lachnospiraceae bacterium | reverse complement strand
AGCCTTTCGACTTAGTGCGTAACCTTTTCAGTTACGAACGTGTCGCACGGTTGTCGTTGCCGTAACCCTCAAGCAGATTGATGACGCCCCACACGCCAACGCCTGCCCCGATTGCTGTAACGACTGTTTTTAATCCTGTGATTGCTGTTGCGAAAAATGCCATTTTGATTACCTCTTTCTTTCCTGAAATAAAATTTTGATAGTTTTGAAAGAGTTTTTCGTGTAAAATGCCCTGCCCTATGTTAAAATAGAAGCAGGGCAGTCCTTTAGGAAGAACCCTGCGGACATCCGGCGCTTTCAGTTTGGCGATTGGCAGTGCCGGGTGCTTTGTTTTTGCTCTTTCCCAAGTACATGGAAAACTCCTTTTGCTGTTTTGGACATCATGCCCAAAGGTTGACGGTTCCATATTCAGTTGTTTTTGTGCGCTTTTAGCCATTGTGTCCAAAAGCCGCTATTCAGTTGTCTGTGATGAATTTTCTTCCTGCCCCGTGACCTCCCCGCAGTCAAAGGCTTCATCTACCACTGTGCCGGGAGTGAGTTTCATGCGGTGCTGGTGCTTCACATAATCCTCAATGTCAAAGGCGTTTTTCGGGTCATAATCGGACAGCTCCCTGTACCGCTTATGCTTCGTTATATCGAATTTGTCCGAGAAAAAAGGTCTTACGCCCCTAAGCCGCATAATACACTTTCCGCCGTCCATGACCGCTATCTCATCCTCACTCATAAGCGCCTTTCCGGTCTTTTGGTAGTTCAGACCGTAGGACTGCGATGTACCCCTTGTGTCCGAGGTATTGAAAAGATCAATGGTTTCTTTTCCTAAAACCTCTGCAAGCTCTTTTAATGTGGTCTGCTCCTGCCCTCCAAGGAAAAGCAGGGTGTCACAATTCCCCTGAATTGTGTCTGCATTGTCCTTATAAATCGCTTTGAGCTGGGATTTTGACTGTAAAATAATGGAAGCCGATATTTCACGGCTCCTGATTGTTGCAATCAGTTTTTCAAACTGCGGAATCTGACCGATGTTGGCAAACTCGTCAAGCAGCATCCGCACATGAACCGGAAGCCTGCCGTTATAAACATCGTCCGCCTTGTCGCAGAGCAGGTTGAAAAGCTGTGAATACATAATCGACACCACGAAATTAAAAGTGGCGTCGGTATCCGAGATAATGACAAACAGCGCCGTCTTTCTTTCCCCAAGCGTGTCAAGCTCCAAATCGTCATACTCCATCAGGTCACGGAGTTCCCGGATATCAAATGGCGCTAAACGTGCGCCGCAGCTAATTAAAATGCTTTTCGCCGTCTTGCCCGCCGCAAGTTTGTACTTGGCATATTGGCGGACAGCGAAGTGGTTCGGGTCTTTTTCTGCCAGCTCGTCAAACAACAGGTCAACGGCGTTCTTGAAATTCTCGTCATCTTCCCTTGCCTCACTTGCGTCAATCAGGTCAATCAGCATTGCAAAGTTCTGTTCATCTTCCGGCGCCTCATACCATATGTAGGCAATCAGCGCCGTATAATACAGTTTCTCTGCCTTTACCCAAAAGTCCTCACCGGATTGCTGTCCCTCTCCTTTGGTGTTGACAATAATCGTGTTTACGAGTTTCAAAATATCCTTTTCACTCCGAATATAGGCAAAAGGATTGTAGTGCATGGATTTCGCAAAGTTTATGGTATTGAGGACTTTTATCTGATACCCGCCCTTTTTCAGCATTTTTCCGCATTCGACAAGGATTGTGCCTTTTGGATCAGTGACACAATACGAACAATTCATCTGCATGAGCTGCGGTTTTACATAGAAACGTGTCTTGCCGCTCCCGCTTCCCCCGATGATGATTACGTTCTTATTCCTTGCATACTTTGGCTCTTTCGGTCTGCCCGACATCATCAGCCGTTCCGTCTGTGTCAGCAGGATATTGTTCTCAAATACCGAATCCATGTATGGCTCGATATCCTTGGCAGTCCCCCACCTTGCAGAACCGTATTCCACGCCATGCCGGAACTTCTTGGCATTTTTGGCTTTGAAATACACCGCCAGCCGCAGCGCAATACCGCACCCTGCACCTATCAGTAAATCCTTTGGGTGCAGGCTCGGCAGCGGATTGGAAAATAACGTGTCAAGACCGTTCATGACTTCCATCATCTTGTCGGAAGCGTTGCCGCCCCCTGCCACGCGCCACAGGCACGCCACCTTGTCGCAGAAATATCCCACGCCGATATACGGCAGGTTTAAGAGCAGCATTTTCTTTATATCAATGCCCCCTGCCTTTTCTTTCAGCATTTTGGGAACATCCTTCAGGTCTTTGGCAATGCCGCTTATAATGCTGCTCATAGGCTCTGCCCCCTGTCCTTGTTTTTCTCACGACTTCTCTCCCGGTTCTTATCCTGCGACAGCGCATCCTTAAGCCGGCTGAGTTTTTCCCTCACGGAAGCCCTTGATTTCTTTTTCTCATTGCCATAAACAAATTCCTTAAACGCCTGCGCCACCACGTCGGCGTCCTTTCCCTTGAAAAAGACCATGTATTTCGGCGGCGATACCGTCTTATCTTTCTTGACGGCAAAATCAACGTTATACTTACGGGCTACACGCTCAAATGATTTGATGTTGCCGTCTGTGACTTCGATAGACGATGCCCCCGCGCCGTCCCCCACCAGTTTCTTTACAGAGGTTTTCCCATGCACTTCCCCTACTTTCTGCTTATGGTGGTTCAGGTACATCCGCATTGCTGCTTTCAGTGTATTGGCGGTTAATTTTGAGGTCTTAATCACAAGGGCAATTGTTTTCTGTGTTGTTTCCTCCTGCATAAGTCCCTCCGATCTTTATTTCTCTGTTCTTGTATGCCCTCTACGGTGGAACATACAGCCTGTGCAGTAAATGTAAATGCCGCATAATGCCCTCCTTTCCGCTTTTGGTCAGCGTGTCCAAAAGCTGCTGAAATAAAATAAGGGCAGACATAAGCCGTTTTTACGGTCTATATCTGCCCTGACGCTGTACTTATTTATATTTGAATTTCAACCTTGCAATATCCTTTCTTCCAAAGCTATAATATATTCTGAAAGAATACCTTTCACGAACAAATATTTTTTGAACGCTTTTGACTGCCTTTTCCTTTGACATTAGTACTCCATCTATATTGTACATTCCATTATAACACTGTGAATTTTCTATAACTTCAACACATTCCTCCTCTGTTAGATCAACTTTTTCTATTTTAGAAATCTTTGCCGAAAATCTAAATTTATCTAATATAAAGTAAATTTTTTCATGTATATGTTTTGTATTATAAGCATCTACTTGATCTTCTAGTTGCTTTAATTCCATAAAATTTTTATTATTTCTATACTTTAACATACCTAAATCTTGTGTATAAGAATAATTTCTAGCATCATATGAATTATTCTTTAAGAACTCAATAAAGTTATCAATCCCATACTCGTCAAAAGAAATACTAACTTCCTCACTTACATTTCTGATGTATTTTTTTACTGCATCCAAAATAGCACTCTGCAAATCCCCCGCCGCTTTATTTGAATCATAATATTCGCGCCTACTTATTTGCGGTGATGTAGAATATTTTATGTTTATCACATCAGTTACAGGTACATCTGACCATCCAAATACTTTATCCCGATTCATTAAAAATAATAGCTTTTCATTAACATCCTTCCATTCTACTTTAATCTCTTCTACATTTTCAATCCTATCAAGTTTTAATTTTTCCTGTTCCTCCCTCAAATGATTATATAAACTTTTTTGCTGTTCTTCAGTAAAATGATATGGGTGTTCTAAAAGCTCTCCAAGTTCTCTACACTCGTCAACAAATTTTTCTTCAAATATAATTTCTCTTAAATCATATTTTTGTGTCATTTTCATTAATATACTTAGTTTACTTCTGTCATCTAAATTTTCCCAATCAATAAAATATTTATACGGAGAATAATAGCCTATCTCATCACTAAATATTACAAACAGAGCCAAAAAGAAAGTCACATTAAATCCTTTCGTCCAAATAACTCTCTTAGTCATAGAAAATGGCGGAAAATATTCAAATAATCTTTCCAGTCCATCTACTAGATTTATCCTCTTTCCAATTGCTCTCATAACTTCTTCTATATTTCTTTCCAACAAACTTGAAAATTTTAATGAAGATAAAGTTTGTGTACTAACTTCTGTTCTCAATGTTCCTTTTAATTTATTTCGAAATTCTTCACTTAATGTTTCTTGTTCACACATAATACTATAATAAAATGCCTGAGTAATAATTGACAAAACATTATAAAATATCTTATCATCTGTACAAAAGCTATTTTGACTATAATACAGCTCCCTAGTAATTATCCCAAAAATCATATTCCTTTCTTCAATATTTTCATTTCGTAATACATAATATTTTACTATGTTCAAAAGTCCTTTCGCATCGACAGTTAAGTCACCTTCTTCTTCACCCATATGGAAAAAAGTTAATCTATGTATATAATTCTCAATCAAAGTTGTTTTCAATGTATCAGAACATATATGATTAAGCAACAAACATTTGAAATAGTAATATAATATTTTCTCTACTTCTTCATTGGTGATTTTCCCATTTTTAAAAGAATCTAACAAATGTATTTCTTTGATTTGTTCTAAATAATCCTGTTCTAAAAGCATCTGATCAGTCCAAAATCTTCTTTGTTTTAAAGGAATAATATATAAATCAATTTTTATATATTGAAAGTCTGTCAAATATTCTAATAAACTTGCAATATCCACTATCATTTGATTATATCCAAATGAATTTGCCCAGTTTGTAACACATTTATTCAGTTTATCTATTATATAGTTGTAATATTGTTCATACTCTGGAACTTCTTTTGAAATAGCTTTTTCAAGCTCTTCAATCATTCTGCAAACTTCGTTTTTCCCTTGTATATCTGTACTATCTATACACTCATTTAATGCACAAAATAATCTGTCAATATCATCATGATAACCATACGAAATACTTTTTTGGCTATACTTCTTTTTATAATGATCTACCACCAATCTATAACACATCTCATCATTAGTTAAAAGTATATATATTTCTATTGCAGTAAATCCAACTAAAAAAATATCTAAAAATAAGATTGAAACCATTGTATTAACACAATTTATTTTAAAATTTCCCATCAATAATACCGTCGCTAAACCAGCTAATATAAGCGAGCTAATAATATACCTTATAAAATTAATTGGGGATTCCCTAAACTGTATGATTTCCTTCAATTTATAGCCATAATAATTCTTATCCAACAAACCCGTAAATAAAGCAATAAACGAAAAACTTAATGTTGAAATCGTTACAATTGATGAAAAGATATAGTCCATAAATGATTCTGTCACTTCAAGACAATATTTTCCTGTCAAGACTACACCAATATCCATTAACACCCCCGCACTTAACAAAATAATAGCTATTATATTCTTTAATTTTTCCAACTTTCTATTTTTCATTGATGAACTTCTCCTAAAAATTTCAACCAAATATAAAATTATCATTCTATGCAAAATAGTATAGTTTGCATTTCCTGATATGTATATCGGCAGTTTTTAACTTTTCTTTCGTATAATATATCCACCTGATCATTTCAAAGTATACAATTTAAAACTTTTTAGGTATCTTATTTTGCCTATTTACTATAACTCATCTTTTGTATTCTTAACTAAACTTTTTATATGACAACTGACAGCTATAAGCCTACTCATTGTATGATTATAGCTGCCCCATACATATAAAACATATTTCAACTATTCTTTATAAAGCAATTCCCGCTTTTTCTGCAAAATCTTCCTTTCTTTCCTCTAGCTCTTTTTGTTTTCCCTCCGAAAGCTGTTTAAACACACTGTCATAGTCTATATCCTGAATAGACATTTCCCCTGCAAATACAATGAGCTGTGTATGAAGCCATTCCTCATACAAATCCTCAAACAGTTCCCGGCTGTCCGTAAATGTAAAATCATTCTCAAAGCCCGTCGGCGGTGTGTAATATTGTAGCTTTACAAAACCGTACCTGCCGACATCAACAACCACGATGTCCACATCCTCAAGTTCTACAAACGCCTCCGCCACCCTGCGGCACTTTTCGCGTTCTTCGTCCGATATATATTTCTTTTTTTCCATAAGTCCTGCATCTCCTTTTCCATACTTTTATCATACACGCTTTCCACCTCTGGACATCATGCCCAAAAGACGGCTACTTTACCCCCTTTTCCTCCCACCCGCCGCCATACATATCATGCTGTACCTCCTGCTGGTAATAATGGCTCATGGTTGAGGGGGCATTATACAGTGCCGTAATCAGGTAGGAACGGATATTTGTGATTTTCGTTGTCGTATCCCTCATGCAGTCCATGACATACAATATATGGCTGCTGTTCAGTTTCAGGAAACGGGACTTTACAAGCTCATAGGGATATTCTTCCCCGTTGATGCGGATTGTATTGCGCTTTACGCAGACAATATCGCACACCATTTCGTAAATTTCCTCAAACATCTCCCTGTCATTGCGGCTGTCATACTTCATGTGGTGTTCGTACTCCAGTTTTTCACGGATTAGCGCCATATATGCACCTGTTTCATTTGTCGTATCAATCACATCAATCCTGCTGTCGCTTTCCTGTTCTGTCAGGTTATCCGCCGCCACCTCTGATTGATTGATAGGATTGATATAACTCATATCAGTATAATTCTGTTCAGTATAGTTATTATTGTTATAATTAGGGGCAAAATTTTTAACTTCTTGAAGTTCAATTTTTTTATCTCCTGAAATCAAATCTTTTTGTTTCTTGAAATCAAAATCTTTTATTTCTTGAAGTTCAGTTTCTTTACTTCCAGAAGTTAAATTTTTTTGTTTCTTGAAATTAAAATTTTTAACTTCTGTGGAAACATCAGCATTTGCAGCCTCTTTTTCCGCCTTTCTGTCCGGCAGGGAAGCAAAATTTTTCACATATATGATGTCGGTTTTTCCAAGTCCCCTCCGTTTTTTCTCAATCAGACCAATGCCGTTGTCTGAATCCAGCTCCTTGATAACTTTCGTGCAGGTTGGTTTTGAACAGCCTAAATCCTCTGCCATGTTTTCAACCGCATAAATAATATACGCCCTGTTCTCATCGTCCAGCCAGCCGTTTTTCATGGACATAGCCATTCTGTCGAGCATAAGCCCGTACAGGAGCTTGGCATCGCTGCTAAGCCCCTTGAACCTTTCATCTTTGATTAAAAGCCGGGGAACACGGTAAAAGGAAAACTGCTCCGCTTCTATGCCGTAGTAATAATCAAACTCCATTGCACTGCCCATATTTCCGTGCCTCCCCTACTGCTTACTTGTACCATTTATGGCGCTCCATTCCTCCAGCAGCTGATAAATGATGTTTTCTATGTCCTCACTGCTGTAATTCTCCGCAAAAAACTCGCTGATTTTATCCGGTTTGATTGTAACTTTCCGTTCTTTCGGCTTTTCCTCCGTCAGTATCAGCCGCACCATCGGCAGCGTCAGTTCCCCGTTTTTTCCGTACTCCTTCAGCTTTGCCGACTGCGCCGTAGATATAACTACACCTGTTTCCTCAAGTATAACCTGCACCCATTGCTGCGCCTCCGCATCAAGAAACGACAGGTCAACACCCTGCACAAGACCGATTTTCTTTTTGTCCACCATGTCAAGCAGTTCATCGGAAAGCCGGGCAAGCCATATGTACCTCTGAACGGTCTTTCCGCTCTCCCCTGCGGCTTCGCCCACTTCGTCAAGGCTGTTCCCGCCGCCTTTCTTCCCCTGATGCTTGATTGCCTCGTATTTCATGGAATACGCCCTTGCTTTCTCGCTCGGCAGGATATCCTCACGCTGAATGTTCGTGTCCACCATAATCACGGTAGCCTCATCGTCAGTGTATTCCTTGACAAATACGGGCATTGTGGACAGCCCCGCAAGCTCACATCCGTGCTTCCTGCGGTGTCCGGCTATGATTTCATAACCTCCTTCCGCCCTTGTCCGTACAATCCCCGGCATCAGCACTCCATAATTCTTAATGCTCTCCACGGTTTCCTGCATTTTTTCATCATCAAGCACCTTGAACGGGTGTCCCTTGAAATCATGCAGCTCTGAAAGCGGGATTTCCTGCACCTGTGCCGTGTCCGCCTGCACTCCGGCAGAACCGAACAGATCATCATAACTGTTCAGCTTTACTTTTGCTGCACTTCCTGATTTACTCATCACGCTCACCTCCCCGCTTTGCCACGCAAAGTGCGAGTTCCTTTGAACGAGCAGAGGTGATGACCTCCCTTGTCAGGGATTGGTAGGCGCTTGCAACCTTGCCTTTCGGGTCATGCTGGTAGATACTGACACCCTCTGCCGAAATCTCCGCAGCCCTCACGGAAATCGGAATGCTGTTCTCAAATATCCTGACTTTACTTCCGTAATTCTCAATCAGAAGCGCGCTGATGTCCCTTGCGTAGTTTGTCCTGCTGTCCACCATTGTCAGAAGAATACCCTCAATTTCCAGTTTCGGATTAAGCTGCCGCTTTACCTTGCCAATGGTCTTGATAAGCTGTTCCAGTCCCTTTACGGGCAGATATGCCGCCTGAACGGGTATTAAAATACTGTCGGCACAGGCAAACACGTTTATGGTTATCATACCAAGCGACGGCATACAATCAATTAAAATATAGTCGTATCTGTCCCTTACCTGTTCTATGTAGGAACGAAGCACTAACTCACGGCTCATAACATTCACAAGGGATACTTCCAGTCCCGACAGTTCGATATTTCCCGGCATCAGGTCAATCCCCTCGCCATGCTTCAAGATACCATAGTCCGGCTCAAATTCCTCATCATTGATAATATTTGTCATTACTGACGCAAGTGTTTCTTCCAGCCTGTCCGGTTCCGTAAAACCCAGACTTGCCGTAAGACTTCCCTGCGCATCTTATACCGAAAAAATGGTTATTCCGAGGTTTTTGATACCGATAT
>CAJUKA010000140.1 GCA_910586585.1 uncultured Lachnospiraceae bacterium | reverse complement strand
AAAACACCTAATTAAGAAACAGGGGCATCATTTATAAAGTTGTAAAGTAGTGTAAAATTTTACTATTAATATTATTAGTTATGGTTTATAATAATAATAGTTTACAATTTTTGAACCTTTCCAATCAAAGACTGAATATGGCGTTCTAACAACTTTACCAACGCACGGGCTTTTTTAACAGTTTCAAGCGATTCCACGAAAATGTTGAATATTATGCTGGACTGAATCTGCTGTCCGATCTCAAATCGGGTCTTTTGAGCATTGAAAGACTGATAAGATGAAAATGTCTCGTTACTATAAGGAAGCAGTGTCATGGCACTATAAGAAATAGCCAGAAGGTTGGTAAGACGCTCTACTCCTTCACGGCTTCTTATGCGGTATTCTTTCAGTGACCAGAAAGTCTTTCCTTCGTAATAAGAGACTTCGATGTTCCAGCGTAGCAGGTAACAGGCCAGAGGAAGATAGTTGATATCCTCATCCCCGTATTTCCTGGGGCGTCCGCGCTTCTCGGCAGAGGAAGCTCATACATGGCAGTGTCGACGCGAGCATTGCAGATGATGTCAAGGTACCCAAATTCCTTGATGAGCTCTGCCACTTCGGCCTCGGGTATCAGCTGTTACACAGCAGGAATACCTGCCTTATGAGACCAATTACCCTCATCGTCTGCCGGACCTTTTCAGCGGCAATTTCCAGTTTGCTTTTTTCTTATCCTAAGGAACCGACATGTACTAGATCTACCCGTCCTTTAAAACTGGGAAGGACAGCAGAATGCTTACCATACAATGGCCGTTCAGGTAACTGGAGCCATTATGTGAAGCATGGTCAAAGAGTTTTGAGCAAAGTTCAAACTTTTTGCCGAACTTCTCTACTATGGTGTCATCAATGGACAGGAACAGCGGCTGAGTTTCAAGGGAGTCAGGAACCACTCTGACCGCTGATGAAGTGATATAATAGAGGTGTAATGGGAGTGGCTAATGAGATATAATCAAATATCACAAAACTACACACCCGAATTTAAGAAGAAGATTGTCCGCCTTCATGAGGAAGAAGGACAAACCTACAAAAGCATCACCGCAGAGTACAGTGTATCCAAAGCCGGCATCTCCAAATGGTGCAGCGAATTCAGCAAAGAATGCCAGGCAAGCCTTCAAGCCAAAGAAGATTATGACTCTATAAAGGAGAACCTCCGTTTAAAACGGGAAAATGAAGAATTACATAAGGAGATTGTATTCTTTGCAAAGGAAATTGGTTAGAGGCTTACCAGTTTGTTGACCAACACCATGAAGAATTCGGCACCTACTGGATGCTCCGACGCCTGAGGATTTGCCCAAATGCCTATTATAACTACCGGAAGGCGGATTATTACGCCCAAAAAACAGCAGTCCAGGAGAAGATTGCCAGGCACAACGGTGTTGACGGTTACCGCAGCATGACGGTCTATTTAAAGCGAGAAGGGTACGCCTACATCACTACGGCCATCCATAAATATATGAATACTGAGATGGGCCTGCATTCCATGGTCTGCCCTAAAAAACCTAGGACAAAGCCGGGAAAGCCCCATAAAATATTCGAGAACAGGCTGGAGCAGGACTTCCATGAGGACAAGCCAAACCAAAAGTGGTGTACAGATTTCACATATCTATTTCTGAAAAATGGGGAAGTTCGTTATAACTGCACCATCATAGACCTTCATGGCCACAGTGTGAGCGCCAGCATAACAGACCAGCACATCACCAGTGGCCTAGCAATCCACAGGCTGAAGAAGGTACTGGATTCACAGCACCTTTCAAAAGGCGGGCTGATCCTGCACAGTGACCAGGGAAGCCAGTATACATCAAAGGCTTTCATAGAGTTCTGCGGGTCTGCCCATGTGACCCAGAGCATGAGCAAAGCCGGACACCCATAGATAATACGCCAATGGAGAGGTACTTCAGCACCCTGAAGAACGAATGCACCAGCCTGTATGGATTCAGGACGGAGGAGGAACTGTACCAGACTGTGGAGGAATTCGCCTATGCGGCCTGCAATCATGTGCGTCCACACAGCTATAATGGTTACCGCACGCCATACCAGGCGCGGACAGCAGCATAAGGGAAGGCGGGAGCATGTCTCCTAATCGGATTGCTTGATTACCCAGAATGGGGGATGGCAGGTTTTATCAATTGCAGGAGCGCGCAACGGTATGTAGCACCATTGACAAGAGCTGACAGCTCTGACAGGCTCCAAGCAACAATCCAATATATTTTTAGCCACAAGTGTTACAAAAAAGCTTGACCACTACAATTTTTATTTTTCAAAAAGTTGTAAACTGCTGATAATAATATAATTATCCAAAAAAATTATCTATTGGTCAATATATAATTTATAAAGAAAAAAAGGAAATAAATGTATGAACTTAGATAAAGATTTGAAAGAAAAATTTCAAAAAATTGATCATAGAGGTTACCTGGCATATAAGGAAATAAAAGGTACATATCAATTTAAAAATTATATTTTTGTAATAGAGCATGTTCAAGGAGATCCATTTGCATCTCCTTCACAAGTTAAAATAATTGTCAATAATAAAAATACGAAAATCCCCAATAAGTATTTTGATAGAAATCATAGAAGAATTGCGGTTCAAGATTACTTATTAAGAAAACTTGAAATATTAACATTAAAAAATTCATTTAAAATAAAAGGTTCAGGGAAAAGCGGCTTAATATCTGTAAGTCATTGTGGACCAGAAATTTTAGAACGTAGTGCGTGTCAGATTTGTTCTAAAAATGGTGATGTAATGATAAGAATGGAAATAGGTTTTCCGGCAAATGGAAGGACAATTAATGCAAAAGGGCTGGAAATAATAGTATTTGAGATATTACCTGAAATGATTAATACTACAGTGGCATATAAAAATATAAATAAAGAAGAGTTGGACAATGTAATACAGTTGGCCGATAATCAGTTTTTTATTAGAAACTATTTAAAAAAAGAAGAGTTAGTGGCATTTATTGCTGATGGTTCTGTTCTTCCTAGAGAATCAGGGATATCTTCAAAACCTTTAAAAAATGCAGTTAAATTTAAAACACCAGAGTCAATGAAAATAAAGATTGGTTTGCCTGATGGAAGTACAATTTGTGGTATGGGAATAAAAAGAGGAGTGACACTAGTAGTTGGTGGAGGATATCATGGTAAATCAACATTACTTGAATCGTTTGAGAAAGGGGTATACGATCATATTGCAGGTGATGGAAGAGAATATGTTTTTACAGATATAACTGCTGTAAAGGTTAGGTCTGAAGATGGGAGAGGTATAGCAGGAATAGATATATCAATGTTTATTAATAATCTTCCAAATAAAAAAGATACAATTTTTTTTGAAACAGAGAATGCAAGTGGAAGTACTTCGCAAGCGGCAAACATCATAGAGGCAATAGAAGCAGATTGTAAAGTATTATTAATTGATGAGGATACAAGTGCAACAAATTTTATGATTAGGGATAAACTAATGCAGCTTGTGGTAACTGAAGATAAGGAGCCTATAACGCCATATATTGATAGAATAAGAGATTTATATGAAATTTATGGAATATCAAGCATACTTGTTGTAGGAAGCTCAGGAGAGTATTTTGATAAAGCAGATAGCATTATACAAATGGACGAGTACAGAGCGTACGATATCACAGAAAATGTAAAGGAATTGTCAACAAAGTACAAAAAATTTGAAAAAGAAAAATCCGATAAAACCAGTTTTATAAAAGAAATGATTTTTAATAGGACTATTTTGCCATATAAGGAATGGTGTAAAGAACAGATCAAAATAAAAGTGAACAATATAGATTGTTTAAGGATAAACAAAGATGATATAGATACAAGATATCTTGAACAACTGGTTGATAAGGAGCAACTTCGGGCGATAGGATATATTATTGTATATATCAACAAGCATATTTTTGAGAATAAAAATAATTTACAGAATTTGATTAATAAGGCTTATAAAGAATTAGAGGTTAATGGCTTTGATAGAATTTTGGAAGATAAATTTATACCATGTAATTTGGCTATGCCAAGAAAACAAGAAATATTTATGTGTATGAATAGGTTTAGAAATATTAGAGTAATAAAATAAACGTTGAGCATTTAGGTCAATTTGATTGCGAAAAAAGAGTAAAACATGCAGTTGACTGATCAAGATGCAAATAAAATACGAATACTATATCAGACTTGATCAGTCAAAAGGTGTATTATGAAAGTAAATAATTATGTACTTGGTATTTTAGCACATGTAGATTCGGGGAAAACAACTTTAGCAGAAAATATTTTATTTGAAAGCGGAGTTATAAAAAAGTTGGGAAGAGTAGACCATAAAGATGCTTTTTTTGATAATTATGGATTGGAGAGGGTTAGAGGAATAACTATTTTTTCAAAACAGGCACAATTAAAGATAGGCAACAAAAAAATATGCCTACTTGATACTCCAGGTCATGTTGATTTTTCGGCAGAAATGGAAAGAACTTTGCAAGTAATTGATTATGCTATTTTAATTGTTAATGGGGCGAATGGAGTACAGGGGCATACCATAACTCTATGGCAGCTTTTACAGAAATACAATGTTCCTGTTTTTTTGTTCATAAATAAGATGGATCAAACTAATTTGGATAAAGATAAAATTCTTGATGAGATTCAATATAGGTTAGATACAACATGTATAGATTTTACAGATAGTTTAAATCCTGGAGAAAAGTTTTTTGATGATATAGCAATGTGTGACGAGAGCCTTATGGAGGAATTTCTTGCTTCTAATAATATTAAGGTTGAGAATATTAAAAGTGCTATTGCTTCAAGAAAAATTTTTCCCTGTCTTTTTGGTTCAGCATTAAAACAAAAAGGGGTACATGAATTTTTAGATATATTAGATTGTTTTTTACAGGAAAAAGTTTATTCAGAAGAATTTGGATCACGTGTATTTAAGATAACTTATGATGACAATAATAATCGTTTGACACACATGAAAATTTTAGGAGGAAGTCTTAAAGTTAAATCAGTATTGTCCGGTGAAAGTTGGAATGAAAAGATAGATCAAATAAGAGTTTATTCCGGAAATCAATATAGAAATTTAAATGAAGTTACAGCAGGAGAAATTTGTGCAGTTACAGGATTGAATCATACATTTTCAGGAGATGGACTGGGGTTTATTAAAGAAATAAAAATACCTTTTTTGGAACCTGTTTTAAATTATAAATTAATACTTCCTGAAAGTTGCAATATATATGAACTGTATAAAAAATTATGCAAACTTGAAGAAGAAGATCCACAACTTCATATAGTATGGGAAGAACAACTGAAAGAAATATATATACAGGTTATGGGAGAAGTTCAAATAGAGGTTCTAAAATGTATTATTTTTGAAAGGTTCCATATTTCAGTTGATTTCGGATCAAGCAATATTGTATATAAAGAAACAATCACAGAACCAGTTGTTGGAATAGGACATTTTGAACCGCTGAAACATTATGCAGAAGTACATGTTCTTATGGAGCCATTAGAAAGGGGAAGTGGTCTTAAGTTTTTAACGAAATGTAGTGAGGATATATTGAATAAAAATTGGCAACGTCTGATTATTACACATTTAGAAGAAAAAAAACATATTGGAGTTTTAACAGGATCTGAAATTACTGATATAGGAATATCATTGATTGCCGGAAAAGCTCATCAGAAACATACAGAAGGAGGCGATTTTCGACAGGCTACTTATAGAGCAGTCAGAAATGCAATGAAAAAAGCAAAAAGTGTTTTACTTGAACCAATTTATGAGTTTAGAATAGAACTGCCTCAAGAATATATTGGACGTGCCATGACAGATCTTCAGTATAGAAATGCTAAGTTTGAAACACCTATGCTAGAAAATGATATGGCAGTTCTAAAAGGAACAGCGCCTGTGATTTGTATAAAAGATTATCAAATTGAACTTAATTCATATAGTGGTGGAATAGGAAAAATATTTTGTACAATAAGTGGATATGATGTATGTCATAACACGGAGGAAATAGTTTTAGAAAGAAAATATGATTCAGAAAATGACGTAGAAAATCCTACAGGTTCTGTTTTTTGTTCACATGGTGCAGGTTATTATGTTGAATGGAGTCAAGTTGCTAAATATGCACATATCAAGAATGTGTTGACTGAATTAGATAATTACAGCAACTCATCTGGTCAAAATATTATTAACAAACATTCTACTTTTAATGAAATGACAATTGTACAAGAAGAAATTGATGCAATATATGAACAAACATTTGGTCGCATAAAGAAAGAAAGAACAGGATGGAGTAGAAAAATAATTTCAGATGAAGATAAAAAGTATAATGGTGTTTCAAAATTATGCAAAAGAATAAATAAAGAAGAGTATTTATTAATTGATGGATATAATGTAATTTTTGCATGGGATAAATTAAGAAATTTATCAGAAATGAATATTGATAGTGCAAGAGACAAGCTTATGGATATTTTGTGCAATTATCAAGGGTATACGAAAAAAGAGATTATTTTAATATTTGATGCATATAAAGTTCATGGTGGAAAAGGTGAAATCTTTGATTACCATAATATTCATGTGGTTTATACAAAAGAAACAGAAACGGCAGATCAGTATATAGAAAAAGTGACATATGAAATTGGAAAAAAATACAATGTTGTAGTGGTTACATCTGATAGACTAGAGCAAATGGTAGTATGGGGGCAAGGAGCAAGACGTTTACCTGCTTTAGAATTTATAAATGAGATAGAAAAAATAAATGTTGAAATATGGAATAAAATAAACGAAAAGAATCAGAAAACCATGAAACGAAATTATTTATTTGATAATGTGTCTGAAATGGTAGAAGATTATTTAACTGATAAAAAAGATGACTAAGAGACATGTATTATAAAAAATAGCATATGTTATTATTACTTTATATTTATATATATATTAATGTTTGTATTTAATAACACCACTTTACAACTTATTAAAACAACTATAATACTGTTTAACCAGCCGCTGTAAGACTTTTATATAGGCACTTGATTTTATGCCTGTTTCGATATTTCGCAGCAAATTGGCATAAAATAACTACAGCTGATGCGGGAAAATGGTGCTGAAAAACAGGCGCCGGGATCCCTTCATCTTTTCTGACGCTGTCACATAAGCATAGACTTCCCTCTGTCCAAAAAGATTTGTAAGAACCCTGCGTGCACCAATGTAATATTCCCCAACCTTTTCATCGGACAGAGTAAAATCATTATCAGGAGAAAGACGGTTCCCATGCTTGGCAGGCCTTCCTTTCTTTCCTGTAGGCTGTGGCGCAAGGTCATAAATTACGGAGTCATATCTGGCATTGCAGATGATATCAAGATTCGCATATTCATCTACAACACATACCAAATCTTTTTTTGCATACCAGCTGTCACAGAGGACAATTACATTCTTCTTGGAAAGGAAAACAGGCATAACCTGACGTATCATGGATGCTGCCAGCCCAAGCTTAGATAATTCTTTATTCCACATGCGGTATCCCAAAGGGACGGCAAGGTAAACAATCCGCTGATTTCTCCATACCGGGACACAGAGCATGAGGCTGACAAAACAATGGCCGTTGAGATAATTGGAGCCGTTGTGTGCAGCATGGTCAAAAAGTAGTGATACATTATCAAACTTTTTTCCAAACTTTGGCACCATTGTATCGTCAATACACAGAAAAACAGGCTGTGAGCGCAGAGACTCCGGGATCAGTTTTAAAGTCATGGATGCGGTAATGTTCATAAAGCCTGAATAATCCACTTTTGCATAAGAGCAGGCATAATAAAAAGCATTCAGGGACTTCTCAGTAATGCCGGACAAAAAATGTTTGTAGAGAAAGCGGATGGAATGTGCCGATTTCAATGCAAGTATGGACAGAAGCAAAAGAAACAGGTTTCTGCAGTAGGGGCAGGGAATTTTTCAAAATAAATGTAAAAATACTGATGAAGCAGATTAAACGCATGAATGAAAAAGACATAAATTTTTTTTAGTTTTTTATTATATTTTACTAATAAGTGATAGGAGTACTTTCTTTTTGGACTAATACATAATACACTGTTTCCAAACAGTATTTTGCGTATGTGGGGGATCCAATGATTTGGAGACCGCAGCAAATAGGAAAAACTCCAATCCATCGGGTATGTGAGAAAGACGATAACCGGTAAGGAAACAGGAGAGTCCCATATAGAAGAATGGTATTATCTGTGTAGCATCAAGCCAATTGCTGAGTTATTTGAAATCGTGGTTCGCAGGTACTGGAATATAGAAAACAACCTGCATTGGACACTGGATGTCGTATTCAGGGAAGACAGCATATGCACTAACTTTGCAAAAAGCGAAGAAGCTGCTGTCGGGTATGTTTTCGTTTTTCAATAAACGCTATCTTCACCAGTTCCAAAATGTCAAAGCTCATCGTTTGTATATTTGGTAATATCATCATTAAAATAATAAAGGATACCAGCTTCGTCTCCCTCCATATACTCCGGTTCGCTTCGGATGTTCCAAGAGGGGGAAAAATCAATATCCCCAAAATATTTTTCAGTCAGAAGGGACAGCAGGATTTTCCCATTTATCCAGGTTTCCCCTGCTTCTTTTGTTTTTGTTGGTATACTGCCTAACCCAAGCAGCGACTTTAACCTTTTAAATACAAGTTCTACCTGCCAGCGCAGACGATAACAAGAAAGAATTTGATCGGCAGATATTTCATATGGCAGTGATGTAATCACAAACATATCGTTGTGGGTAAATACAGTATCATCACTAAGCTTTTTCTGTTTCCTGCTTTCCATCTTTCGGATTCGTATCTTTTCTGCGGCGATCTCTGCTTCTGTTTTCTTACAAGCACAGATTCTTACTGGAACCAGCTTTTTTTCACTATTTTTGATATATACTTTCAATTGCGCAGCAGTATTTCCGATGGTACGCAGCCAGTCGGAAAGAACAATCTTCCTGCCGT
>CAJUKA010000139.1:1175-9013 GCA_910586585.1 uncultured Lachnospiraceae bacterium | reverse complement strand
CAAAAAAAGAAGGGTCCGCTGTTTTATGTCCGGTTTTGGCATCCCCATCTTTTGATGTGGTATAAAAAAAGTTGACAGCTCATTCTCAAGGATTGGGTATATAATCAAGAGAATAAGGAGTGAATAGAAATGGGAGAAAACAGGCAATATGACCACGAATACAAAGTGCAGGCAGTAAAGCTGGCAAAAGAAATCGGACAAGCTAAGGCAGCCAAAGAGCTGGGAGTTCCCAAGAATACCATGTATGGCTGGGTAAGAGCCAGCCGACTTGGGAATCTTGATCTGGGAACAGGTGCACAGACGCCACAAAGCGCCATGACATTGAATGAGGAACTCACAAGGCTTCGCCAGCAGGTAAAAGAACTGGAGAAAGAGAACCGCCGTTTGAAGAAAGAAAATGATTTCCTGGAGGAACCCAGTGCTTTTTTCGCCGCAAGCCGTCTGAAGTCAGCAAAAACGAAAGAATGAAGTTTATTGCTTTAAAAACGGAAGGCGGCAAATTGAAAGGAGAAATTAGCTTTTATTGCAGGGTCCTTCATGTCAGCAGACAGGGGTTTTATCAGTATCTTGCAAATAAAGACCGTCCATGGAAGTACCAGCCTTTGGCAGATGCCATGATGGAGATACTTGAAGAAGACGAATGTAATGATACTTACGGGCGGGTTCGGATGTATCAGGCATTAATACTGAAGCATCCTGAAAACGTTGATATTCCTAGTGAACGCACGGTTTACCGCGTCATGGAAGAGATCGGGATCAGCCACCATCCTAAACGCAAGCCGAATGGGATCACGAAAGCAGACAAGGAAGCCAGAAAGTCAGAGGATCTTTTAAAACGGGATTTCACTGCAGAGAAACCACTGGCCAAATGCGTAACAGATATAACGGAGATCAAGACCAGTGATGGAAAACTTTATGTTTCTGCCATTTTTGACTGTTTCGATTCCAGTGTGATTGGTTTAGCGATGGATACCAACATGAAAGCCCCGTTATGTGTACAAACACTGGAAAATGCCAGCAAGGCAAATCCAGATATCCGAGGAGCAATCATTCACAGTGATAGAGGGAGCCAGTATACCAGTCAGATTTACCGGGAAGCAATCTGTAGATATGGTATTCAGCAAAGCATGAACAGCGCAGGAGGAAGATGCCATGACAATGCCCGGTGTGAAAGTATGTGGGGCAGAATGAAATCAGAGCTGTTGTACGGTCGCTATGATACCGAGAAGATGACCACAGAAGAACTAAAAACACTCATCTGGAGATATTTCATTAGCTACTGGAATAACCGAAGAATCTGTTCAGCGAATGGAGGACTTCCCCCAATGGTAAAACGACAGCAATACTATGGTTCTCTACAAGAAGCAGCATAGATACAAAATCCTTGAGGAAAAAATGTCAACTAATCTTGACAAAATCATGGTTACGGTATATTCTTCTTCCACCTCATAAGTGTAAGTCTGCGTACTTGTTGTACCATCAGCGTTTGTGACTATCCTTGTCCCCGTCCTTGTGACTGTCCTTGTCCTCGTTTCTGTTGTGGGATTTAAGGTCAGCTCATACATTTCGGCAAAAAGGCTCCCGATTTCCGCCTGCACGTCTGCCGCTGTAAATTCAGTATAAACTGCGGAAAGGTAACTTATGAGCGCAAACGGGTCATGCCCGGTTGCATCAAGATTATAACGGTACTCGTCATAATCCGGGTAATCCGTTTCTATGGAATTAATCTTTTTCTGCAATTCCAGTTCCAGCTCCGAAAAGGCTAAATCCGCAGCGTCAATCTCTGCCAGGTCGCTCATGTAACTGCCTGCAAGCGTGACGCTCATTCCCTCCGAGAACATCGCCCCGCAGGACGATATGGAAGTCATTATCATAATGAGCAGGATTGCAAACGCACCGACAGCCACAAGTATGGAAGCGTGTTCTGCCGCCATTTCCTGAATCTTTTTGGCAACTGCTGTTGTGAAATTGGCGCTTTTTACTGCTGCCTCCTTTGTGCTTTTTGCCGCCTGCCCTGCCCGCCTTGCCTTTGCATACTCACGCTTGATGCGCTGTTTCTGTATCCTTTTCTGTATCTGTTTTTTTACCGTCTTTTCCTGCATTTTCGGGTTTTCTTCTAAAAACTTTTGGTAGCGGAAATTGACTTCGCTCTTAAACTGCTTTTTTTCAAGCCTTGCCACTTTTTCACGCTGCCTCTGTTCCTTCCACTTGTAATGCCGCTTCACAAAACGGTAAGTGCCTTCAGCTTTCTGCTCTGTCTTGTGTGCGCCCTCCACGGCAGAATTATCCTTTTCCACCTCAGCAACCTTGCCATGTGCAAAATTTGTATACTCCGAACCAATCCTGCCCACCATGTGCTTAACCGGATTATCCGCCTTGAAAGGCTTTTCTTTTTCCACTGCGGTCAGCACATATTTTGCCCTGCCCGTCTTTTCATCAAAGACACGCTTTAAAGAATATTCTTTCTTCTTTGGCAGCTTCTCCCTTGCCTTTTGGGTGCGTTTTGCCGCTTTTTCAGCCTTATCCTGCAATTTTTCTAATTTTTTGCTGCCCTGAAATTCAGGCTCTGCACCCTCCGTAAAGATATTGCTTTCCGAAAAAGTGCTGTCTTTGGTTTGGAAGCCACGTTCAAAGCCAAATTTTTTCGTGCGTTCCCTTTGCTTGTGTTCACGCCTTTTATATCTGCCCTTTTTTTCGCTCTGATGGTAAGTGTCTTTGCGGCGGTAATCGTCCTTGAAATCTTTTGTTTCTTCAGTTTGTTTTTGTCCACTGTCTTCTGAAAAAATATTTTCTTCCTTTGAAAAACTGTTTTCCTCATTACCCTGCGGATTACCGCTCTCCGGCTTTTCTTTCTGCCCCGTAAAGCCGTTTTCCTTTGGGGGCTTCTTTGGCTGGTTTCGTTTTTTTTGACCGGATTCCGCTTTCTTTCCTGCTGTTTTCCTTGAACTACTTTGGCTTTTTTGTTTTGCTTCTCCAGTCTGTTCTCTCCTATTGCCTTCCATAAAAGCGTTTTCTTCCTTTGTAAAACCATTTTTCACATTGCCCTGTGGATTATCACTCTTCGGCTTTTCTTTCTGCCCCGTAAAGCTGTTTTCCTTTTGGGACTGCTTTGGCTGGTTTCGTTTTTTCTGACCGGGTTTCGCTTTCTGTCCTGCTGTTTTCTTTGAACTGCTTTGGAAACTGCCTTGGCTTTTTTGTTTTGTTTCTCCAGTCTGTTCTCTTCCATTGCCTTCCATAAAAGCATTTTCTTCCCTTGTAAAACTATTTTTTACATTGCTTTGCGGATTGTCACTTTCTGGCTTTTCTTTCTGCCTTTTAAAGCTGTTTTCCTTTGAGGTCTTCTTTGGCTGGTTTCGTTTTTTCTGACCGAATTTTGTTTTCTGCCCTGCTGTTTTCTCTGTGCCATTCTGAAAACTGCCCGACTCTCCTGAAAAGTGCCGCCCTCTGGCTTGTCATTGGACTTCAAACCAGTCTGTTTTGCAGATTGGTTGACATTGTGTCCGAAAGTTTCCGCCTGTCTTGACTGTTTGGACTTCAAATCCTTCTGCTGTGCAGAAGGATTGACATCATGTCCAGAAATTTTGTCTGCATCTCTCGGCTGATGTGCGTCGGGCTGTTTCTGCTTTGCGTTCTTGGCGTTATCCCCCTTTGTGGGAGCGCCACCCGCAAAAACATTTTTATCCTTTGCAAATTCAGCAGGCTGTTTTTTCTTTTTTTCTGGCATTTACATTTCCTCCATATCTGTCACAAAATAGCCGCTTTCTTTCGGCTCCTATAACCGCTTGGGTCATAATCCTTAAAATCTTTCACAGAATAAAATAACCATTTGTTATTTACCCACCTCTGCATTTTCCTTGTTTCCTCTGGTGCTGTCGGCTTTTCGTATATCATCACATACGGGTCAAATCCCATATCCCGCAGGGTATAAATGCGGTATAAATCCTGCTCATGGGTGCTTCCATAGTTGGTAAGCACATAGACACGCCTTTTCCGCTTGTCCTTTACCGCTGTAAACTCTGAAAACTTTTGGAAATATGACGTTAAGTCATCTTTCGGGTTATCCCACGCAAAATGGAGCATTTTTGTCCTGATTCTGTTCAGTGCCGCCACTTTTTCCGGTGTGATAAGCCGCACGTCAAGCCCCTGCGTAAAATCAACGGTTGCGCCACTGTACGCAATGCTGCCAACCCAAACTCTGTTTGGGTTTAAAGCCATTTCCCAGTCGGGGCAGGCTAAAATGTTTGCATCTAAGAGCTTGATTTCTTTTTCGCCGCCCCAAAATTCGGAAAGGTCAGCCACCGCTTCCGTCTTTCTTCCCTCCTTATCCCCGACGATGCAGAAACCGCATCCACGAGGGCAGCCCCTTGAAAGGAAACCGTAGGCTGTTCCTGCATACTGCGGATACAGCCCATAGTCTGGGTGTATGTGTTCAATAACGTCAGGCAGCTTATTGTCAAGACCGTACCCTGTACCGCCCTTTATGACGTGGTAAGCCTTAACGCTGCCTTCGTAATCCTTTGAATATGTGTCAGTAAATACCCTGCTCATGTAAACAAGGTCATACCATTTCCCGCTGTCGTACCATTCCACCGTATCGCCCCTTGCTTTATGGTAAGCGGACAGCTTCATCAGGCAGAGGTTAGGGAAACGGTGTCCGTCCACATCAATCATCCCTACTTTCAATCACTGCCTCCATTCCTTCCCACAACATCACATATCCCCTGCATAATATATGCCACGCAAGGGACAGCAACACTGTTGCCTAACATCTGGTACCGCTTTGTGTCACTGATAATTTTCCCATCTCCGCCAATCTCCGTCCATCCATCCGGGTATCCCTGCAAACGCTCACATTCTTTAGGCGTAAGCCGGCGCACTGTTGATTTTTCCATGATAAGTTTATTCTGCTGTACATATTGGGAGTTTGGGGCTTTGGAATCAGAAGCGCATAATGCACCGACTTCTTTTTGGTAACATCCTCTGTCCATGTCCTCCACAATGGCTAAACCTCCCTGATGGCAGCATGGATTGCCTCCGTTCCGGTCCAGCGTCCTTGAAGTATCTGTTTCATAAAAACCACTAAAGGGGTTATCCGACATCATGCTGTTAGATTTATAAGAACCAATAACATAAGCCTTTTTCAATATTCCGCCTGTGTTTTTCCTGCCTGCCGCTCTAACGCTGTTTTCAATATATGTGGCAGCTCCTTTCCACGGTTTGCTGCCCGCCTCAAAATACCATTGCAGGCTCTTGGGGACAAAAAGTATCTCTCCGGCGCATGGGTTTCCAAAACTTGCCACAAGAAACACTCTGCGGCGTCTTTGGGCTGTCCCAAACAGCCGGGCATCATACACGCACCAAGCGAGATTAGTTTCTCTGCTTCGCACCATTCCGGCATCTGCCCACCGTCCAGAACGAGGCATTGGAATTTCGGCTTCTGTGAACGATTCAAGCACAGCCTTAAAGTCACGCCGCCCGGAAGATGACAAAGCTCCTGGTACATTTTCCCATACCGCAAACTGGGGATATTTTCCATCTGTTTCTCCTTTCATTTCCTTGATAATCCTTACTGCCTCCCGGAAAAGACCACTTCTTTCCCCCGCAAGCCCAAGCCGCTTGCCGCCTGCCGCCTGCCGCCTGGCTTAAATCCTGGCATGGCGAACCAAACGTTATAATATCTACAGGCTTTAAATCCCCGCCATAGATTTCTGTAATGTCCCCAACGTGTTCCATGTCTGGGAAGTGCCTTTTTGTTATAGAAATGCACTCCGGCATGATTTCGCTTGCCCAAAGTGCTTTTATGCCGAAAAAGGAAGCTGCATAGGGAAAACCGCCTATGCCATCAAACAGTGAGCCAAGTGTAAGCCCTTTATCCATTTTCTCCCTCCTGCTTTGCCGGTTCTTCGGGTTTTGTGTTCATGATTGCATAGGTCTTTGTGTCTGTCGGGTACTTGTCAACAAACGGGATAACCACGTTGTCAAACAGTATCAGCCCACTTCCCGGCTCGGAATTGGTCACATGGGCAAGCTGTTTTTCCGAAAGACCTAACTTGTCGGCAAGTATCATCTGGTCTTTTGCGTTCTGGTTCAGAAGATAAACAAAATCGGAATTGCCGAGTATGCCCTCGATTTCCTCCGATTTCAAAAAATCGCCCACATTCTGCGTCAAGCCCGTCGGTATGCCGCCCCATTTCCGGAACCTTTTCCAAATCTCCACCGAATAAACCGCTGTCTGCCTTTCCTTTAATAGTAAATGGAACTCGTCACAGTAGTACCTCGTTGCAATCTTCCTCTCCCGGTTCTGTGAAACCCTGTTCCAGACTGCATCCTGCACGATTAACATTCCAAGCTCTTTAAGCTGGTTGCCCAAATCTCTGATGTCAAAACACATGATGCGGTTCTGGCTGTCTACGTTGGTACGGTTGTTAAAATAGTTCTGAGAACCATGCACATACAGCACTAAGGAATTAGCGATACGCTCTGCTTTTTTGTTCTTATGTTTTAACAGAGCATTATATAAATCTTCCAGTATTGGCATATTTTCCGGCACTGGGTTTTCAAAATAGACATCGTAAATATGGCGTATGCACTCGTCAATGATACCCTTTTCGTCATTCTCAAGCCCGTTCTTCCCTCCGGCTATCAAATCACACAAAGTAATGATAAAGTCTGATTTCAGCTTTAACGCTTCCTTGTCATTCTTATGGGAAAGCTGAATGTCCATCGGGTTTAAGTAGTCATTTGAATTTGTCGCAAGCCTGACCACCTGTCCATGCAGTGCACCAACAAGGGCAAAATACTCCCCCTCCGGATCACAGACGATTACATCATCTTTTGTCATAAGGAAACATGATAAAATCTCCCTCTTTGCGCTGAATGACTTTCCGGAGCCAGGCGTTCCGAGTATTACCCCGTTCGGCGTTCGGAGTCGCTTTCTGTCCGCCATAATCATATTGTTGCTGAGTGCGTTCAGCCCGTAGTAAATTGCCGGAGCTGGCATGAACAATTCCTGCGTGCAGAATGGCACTAAAATCGCTGTGCTTTTTGTGGTAAGGACACGCTCAATACCCGTTTCATTGCATCCAATTGGCGCAGATGCCATCAGCCCCTGCTCCTGAAGGTACTGTAAACAGCGTAAGTTGCAGTTTGCCTGCTGGATAATGCCGGACACCCTCTGCGTGATGTTTTCCAATGCCCGCTTGCTTCTGCCATAGCAGGTAATGAGGAAAGTCATCTTGATAATCTTCTGGTTGCTTGTGTTCAGATCGTCAAGCAGTTCCAGCGTGTCTTTTTCGTAAGTAATGATGTCTGTCGGCAGAATGTCCATGTCATAGCCGCTGCGCACTGCCTTCTTCTGTTCCTCGATTTTCATTTTCTGAATGTTCGTAAGCGCCCCTTTTAACATCTTGATTGCCTTTACCGGGTCCATTGTCTGCATATGCAGCGTGATTGTGAGGTTGTCATCAATATCCAGCAGCTTTTTAAGCAGCTCGTCATTGAACCTCGGCGCAATGATGTCAAGGTAATGCACGCTCCCGTACATTTTCCCTGCCTTGAAGCGGCTTGGGAAACGGAAGTCAAACCCCGGCGGGGCTATGTAGTCCTTGACGCTCTTTCCTGATTCCGATAATTCCTTAAATGAAAAACGGAAAGGCTCCATTGTGTCCTGATTAAAATACTCATGCAGGATACGCAGACGTTCCTTCCCATCAAGGCTTCTTGCATTGGTGCCAAGATTAAGGAAATTCTTGATGACATCTGATTCAATGCTTGACAGTTTCGCTTTTGCCTCCTTATATCCTTTGCACTCTGCACCAAAAATAAGGTATTTTGACTTA
>CAJUKA010000139.1:569-1165 GCA_910586585.1 uncultured Lachnospiraceae bacterium | reverse complement strand
TCCCTTTGCCGCCTGCTTCTTTAACATCTCCGGATATTCCTTACGGATATCATCAAATTCATCACCCTGCAAAGGTATATCAAACTGGTCTATAAGCGTCTGCTCGTTTACTTGCCTGTTAAATAAAAATAATTCAAACTGTATTGACGGGTCAAAGTAATTGATGAGCCTGCTGTACTGTTCTAAAATCTCTCCCTGGTCTTCAATCTCCAGTAAGTCATAATTTATGTCGAAAAACTCGACCATTTTTGTATAGTAAGCGGAAGATACCTGACAGATACCATCACGGAACATCTTTTTGAACGTAATTGTTTTCTGTGCTGTGTCCGGCTTTTCATGCTTTTTGTCATTCCCGGCAAGAGTGCTTTTCAGTTCCCTCAACCTTTTTTTCTCTGAAAAATTAAGCCCCGCTTTTGGCTTTTTTTCCTTTGCCTGCGGCTTTTTCTTCAAGATAATGCACCTCCCTTTTTATTTTTTCCCTTTCCTCCAACTGCTTGTAGAGGTTCTCCGATTTATAAGGACGTATCCCCGGCGTGAGTATCTTCTGCCGCACCATGAAGTACAGTATCTTCTCCGCCGGAAACCCGTCTTTTTCA
>CAJUKA010000139.1:0-559 GCA_910586585.1 uncultured Lachnospiraceae bacterium | reverse complement strand
CAGAAAGAAGAATGGCAGCATGAGAGCCACCATGACAAGTGCCGAAGCCTGCGTACCCAGTACCCCTTTTGCCACAAGGTAAAAAGGTATGCCCACCGCTGCGGCACTGCCAAAACAGATAAGCTGGCGTTTTGTAAGGTTCAGTGCCACCTTTGTCTTTATACCGCTTAAATCTTTCGGCACTGCTACTGATATTGCCATAAGCATTTTCCTTTCCTGATATTTTTAATGTGCGTTCAATATTGATTTCGCAAGTGAACCTGTCTTGAAAAGGCTGAAACAGAGGATAACAGTGTATGCCGCCACCGACCACAATGCTGTATGCAGGTTACTGGCAACCGCAATACTGGCAACGAGTACGGAATAAATGCCAACACATACCATGATGAAAAACCCCTGAAACGCCAAAGCGCAAAGCCCCTTGATATAGTTATTCCCTATGCTGCCCCATTCCCGGTTGCTCAAAGTCGCAAATGGTACAGGTGCTACTGAAATATAAAGGTATATTTCAATCATTCGCCCATATAAAACGACGGTGATGAGGACGGACATGATTTTC
>CAJUKA010000138.1 GCA_910586585.1 uncultured Lachnospiraceae bacterium | reverse complement strand
GGAACCTACTGGGGTTCACGGGCTTCTTAAGTAGCGCAAACTTTTTACTCACAAGCAAATGATAAATCAATGGAAATTCCTATTGGCGGTTTTCTTCCCAGCAGTTATTACGGCGGATTAAGCTCTGATACGCCTTATGTCTTTGTTAGTGATGCTGGTATGGAGAAACTTGCTCCCGAAGCATATATTTCGTCACTTGGAATTGATGTCACTTCCTCAAACGAAAAAATGGTGCTTTCTAATATTCGTGAACTATGCAATCAGTCGGGCCAAATCTCTATCATTTCAAAAACTGAATCGATAGAGGGGTTACATTCCGCCAAAATCACACTCTACACATTAGGGGGTGGAATTGCTTTCGTTCTGGCTTTTATTGGCGTTCTTAATTTTGCAAATATTATGTTCACAAACATCGAAGCACGAAAACATGAGTTGTATGTTATGGAGAGTATCGGTATGACAAAAAAACAATGTCGTCGGATGCTTCAAATGGAAGGACTTTGGTATGCCCTTATTTCACTTGCCTTATGCTTGACATTTGGAAATGTAGTACTATTTCTTGTGTATCAAGCCTTTGTTGGAATGGTCGAATATGCAGTTTTTAGTTACCCAGTTTGGATGTTGTTTATCATTATAGTTGTTCTGACTGCTTTTTGTTGGTTGGTTCCCTCACTATTTGTAAATCGTATGATGAAGAAATCAACTGTTGAAAGATTGCGTCAGAATTAAATTCTTATGCAACAAAACACCGGATGCAAGCTATTATTTGATTGCTACATCCGGTGTTTTGTTTTGAACTTATGTTTAAGCGTGGGTTCATCATATTTGGTGTGGTATCTTTAACTATGGGAAACTCCCGTTTCCTTGAAAGAGAATAGGATATCTTTCCATTTTCATAATAAACCCACCGTTGTTCTTCCATTAACCTTTGAATCTCCTTAGTGCTGTCGTTTTCACATTTTCAATAACTTTATCAATTACATCAAACGAAAACTTGCATTTTCCCTCACATTCGTATTCGTAAAATATATCGTCTATATCCTGAGCAATTTTATCATGTATACTTTTATTGTCTGTCCAATCCACCTGACTATGTTTTTCCACAATGTTTGTAATTTCAAGCGCGATATCAGCAAACATATCCTGTCTTAACTGCGCATTAGATACTATGTATATACTATCCTCCATTACTAATGAAGGTTTTCCTGATGATACTGCTTTCCCTCCATATTCTACCGCATCCTCTGCCACCATTAAAACAGACGTCTGTTCCCATTCATCTATTTTTGACTGAATCCTCATAAGCATCAGCATCGTCGTATTTTTTCATCACTTTACTCCAATAATCTATGACTCTGCTATCTGCCCCATCGTCAATGTTATCGACGTCCTCCCGCATATCCGGTGCCGAAATACAAACCTCGCATTTCAGGTCCCCAAACTGTTCAAAACATGCCAAATAGGATACCGCATCCCTCTTGCGGTTTGTCGCAAGCATGGCTTTAAATCCGGTATCTTTATACCCTTCAACAAAGTGATTATTGATATCTAAGGCAATCCTTTTTATACGAGCCTCCATAGAAGCAAGTCGCTTCATACTGCTCCACTTTCTTTTTAAATCCTCTCTTTGGCTTTCTGTCAATCTCTTTGTAGTTTGTTCAAACCACAAATCAATGTTTGCCTCATCGACAGTCTGTTCTACAAATCTGCCTTCGTAGATTAATGGTACAATTGCCCTATCATCCACTCCATCCTTTCTCATAACAATTGAATCGCTTGACATAATATGCTATAATAATTTTGTATAAAGTCGTTGCCATTCTATACTATGCTTCGATTTTCCGAAGACTGTAAGGTTGCCGCCTTACAGTCTTTTTTGTTATGTGTGTATTGAACAATATCATTTTAAAACATTTTATCAAATCTGTCATTTTTTTGTTATGTAAATTTTGAACTTATTATTTTCTGCTATTTACTATAATTCACCTTTGTTTTTCCCATTTTGCATTGCCATGCCCTCTCTTATCCACACACCTCATACAGCTATCTAAATTCGCCATACAATTCATCGAAACCCTTTTTAATTCCCAGTCTGTCTAAAACACCCCTATAGACCTTCATTCCAATGCTATACTCCATGCTTTCAAAAAAACAGTGCTGCTTGCCATCTGAAATATCTGCAGATCAAATTCTTTCCTGTTACCGTCTACACTGCCAAGTGGAATTTGTGTTTAAAAGGCTAAAACCGCTGCTTGGGTTCAGCAGTGTACCAACAAAAACAAAGAAGCAAGGGAAACATAGATAAATCCCTTGCCTTTTGCTCAGCATTGCCAAAACTACAACTGGGATGGTGCATAGTTTGCAATTAATAGGCACGCCAAAAAGTATTGGATTCTGGATAAATAAAATGCAATATAAGCGAAACTACTATCACTAAGCATAGAACTATAAAACTGCCCACTATAAACCACTTTATCCCTTTTATAATATCTTTAAGAGTTCTATCCTGAAAAATAGCGTTCACGTCTTGAGAAACTCGATAAATAGAATCTATTTTCTCATTTGTAAAAGAATTTTCCCTTACTTCCTGCACGTCAATATCCTTCACAAGTTCATCTAAAGTCATATCAAAGAAATCACTTAACATGACCAATCTAGTAAAATCCGGGTATGATTGCCCCGTTTCCCATTTTGAAATCGTTTGCCTTGATACCTGCATTTCCATTCCCAGTTCTTCTTGTGAAAGTCCTTTTTCTTTCCTAAGTTTTAATAATTTTTCGTTAAATTTCATTTTACATTTCCTCCTTTTCCTTAGCCTACGATATAATTTATTGGGCTTCAAGTAATTTAGGTTGTCAATTTGTCAATATTAACGCACATTTCATG
Organism: uncultured Lachnospiraceae bacterium; assembly: GCA_910586585.1. Classification (GTDB taxonomy): domain Bacteria; phylum Bacillota; class Clostridia; order Lachnospirales; family Lachnospiraceae; genus COE1. The sequence goes on along the minus strand of CAJUKA010000138.1, from coordinate 6,138 downwards.
GGTTTCTGAAAATTAACATTGTGTCAATAACTTTTAACACACCTTTCTTAGATAAGTTTGTGGAAATAAATTTGGAACAAAAACTAAATACAAAAATTGAGCGCCAGCGCGCTCAATCAGCAAATAGCTGCGCTTTTTGTTTCAATGAATTCTGTATTCGCAATTTCCTATAAAATAAAAAAACTTTCCCTTGTAAATTGCCTATAAGGACAAAAACAAGGGAAAAAGATACATATTTTGAGACTGACATTGCGAAAAGCCTTGAAAACAGGGAAAACTTATGGAAAAAGCGCAGCGCCTAAACCGATACATTTCTGCTTTGTAATACTTTATGTGCAGCAACTGCAAACGTAATAGCATGGACAGTGAGTGTGATTGTCCAAGTAATCGGATAGGACAGATAAACGGTTGTCAGATTATGATACTGCGGTATTTTGAATATGGTTGCAACCCACAAAAGCCGCAATCCACAAGCACCTATCAAAGATACAATCATTGGCACTACAGAATATCCAATTCCTCTAAGCGCCCCCACCAAAACATCCATCACGCCGCACAACGCATACACAGTACAAATAATCTTTAACCGTGCCATGCCTGCCGCAATCACTTCGGTACTGGGTGAATAAATGCCAAGCAGTGAATCTCCCAGAAATACTGCCAGATTTCCTAGTATCATTCCTGTAATAATGACATATAGTTCTCCTGCAAACAAGATTTTGTAAATACGTTTATATTGACTTGCACCATAGTTCTGACTCGTAAAAGAGATTGTTGCCTGATAAAAAGCATTCATAGCCATATATACAAAACCCTCGATATTGGCAGCCGCAGAGTTCCCTGCTACCGCAATATTCCCAAAAGAGTTGACGGCTGACTGAATCACAACATTGGACAAAGAAAATACTGTTCCCTGAAATCCTGCTGGAAGCCCAACGCGCATAATTCTGAAAAATTTTTCTTTTGATATCGCAAGCTCTTTTAACTCAAGATGAATACCGCTTTGCTCCTGAATCAGACAACGCACCACTAACACGGCCGAAATTGTCTGCGAGACAGCCGTTGCCAGCGCCACTCCTGCAACGCCCATTTTGCAGGCAATCACAAAAAACAGATTTAAAATCACATTGATAATTCCTGCACCAAGCAAATAGTATAAAGGACGTTTGGTGTCTCCCACTGCACGAAGAATCGCACTGCCGAAATTATACACCATCGTTGATGTCATACCAACAAAATAAATTCTTAGATACAATACGGCAAGATCCAAGACCTCTGGCGGTGCCTGCATCATTTCGAGAAGCACTCTGGCTCCCAAAATGCCGATCACTGTAAGAATCAAACCACTATAAATACTAATCAGCATCGAAGTATGCACTGTTTCCTTAAGGTCTGTATCCTTCTTGGCTCCATAATACTGTGCTGTCAAAACATTGCTTCCTATAGACAATCCTACAAAGAGATTTGTTAACAGATTAATCAGCGCTGAATTCGAGCCTACTGCTGCCAATGCATTGTCTCCTGCAAACCGTCCAACTACGACGATATCCGCTGCATTAAACAGCAACTGCAAGATACTTGAACACATCAGCGGTATCGCAAAAAGAAGCATTTTTTTGAATACAGAACCTCTGCACATATCTATCTCATATTTTTTATTCATTGCTGTATTTCCCTGCCTTTCTGGAAATCATTTCCTTTTCGTCATGTTTTCGTACAGCGCCATGCATCACAGGATTTTTCAAAGTCATTACAATCAGAGGTATCACCATCACAAACCATATGACTGGCTCAGTCCAGATAATTCCCCAATAGCCAAACAGCCGCACAAACACAAATGTAAACACCAGTTTCCCCACAAGTTCAATAAAGCTTGACAAAATAGGCGTTCTGCTGTCACCAAACCCCTGCATCGCATTTCGAAGAATAACAATAAACAGACACACCAGCAAAAAAGACATGTCTACTCTAAGATATGTCGTTCCCCAATATATAATCTCTTCATTGTCAGAACTTGCGATAAATCCAATCAAATATGGCGAAATGGTATGGGCAAGAATAAAGATAAACACATCCCATACAGCGCCTATCAACAACACGGACTTCAGCCCCTGACGAATTCTATCATATTTACCTGCACCATAATTCTGTCCGCAATACGTAGCCATAGAAGAACCAAGTACACTCACAGGCAGTCCCCAAATCTCAAAAACCTTACGGGCGGCGGTATGTGCTACAATAATATTCGTGCCAAGCTGATTAATACCGCTTTGCAGCACAAGTGTTCCAAAGTTTACAAGACTTGACATCAACCCCATAGAAAGTCCGCTCTCATACAAAGAAAGCATTCTTTGTCTTGAAAAATCAAAGTCCTGTGAGGATAAATGCAGAAGCGGAAAATCCTTGTAAATCCGAAACAGGCAAAGAATCACTGACAAAAGCTGTGAGACAAGCGTTGCGACTGCTGCTCCCCTGACTCCCATATGCAATGTCAAGACAAAAAAATAGTCCAGTGCGATATTGGTAACAACTGCTATCACCAGAAAAATAAGCGGTGTAATAGAATCCCCAATCGCACGGAGCATATGCGCACACAAATTATATGCAAGCGTGACAAACATTCCCCATACCAATATAATAATGTATGACCGCGACATATCAAGCTGGTGCACTGGAACATTTAAAAGGGCAAGCACTGGCCGTATGAAAGCGGCCACCAATATAATGATCACTGTAGCTGTCGCATAGCCAAGCACAATCGACCCTGCCACATTTTGCCTCAATCCTTTTTCATCGCCGCTTCCAAAAAAACGCGCGGTGACAACTCCAAACCCAAGGCTTAGACCATTAAAAAACCCTGTCAGAAGTGTATGCAGGATAGATACAGAACCCACGGCCGCAAGCGCTTCCTCTCCAAGTATGCTTCCTACGATCTTTGTATCCACCAAGCTGTATAAATACTGAAACATATTTCCCAAAAATACCGGAATCGCAAACAGCAATATCAGTTTAACTGGTTTGCCCTCTGTAAGGTTTAATGCAGTTTTTGTATTTTTCATTTATTTTCGAAGTCCTTTCGGATAATGATTCTTCATAATCTGTCCTGCAAGCTTTCCCCATCCAATACTATATCCCTGATAAGTCATCAGATACCAGCCTTTTTCCCCGCTATGGTTTAATGTCAAGCCTTGCAGATATGCTCTTGCACACTCAATGGTTTCAAGCTCCATATACTGTCCTGCCTCGTCTTTTTTTAATGTCAGCGCCAATGCATGGGAGGGTTCAAACCTGTTTTTCTTGAGCGTTCCAAGATGCAGTCCTGTTCGCAGTACCTTAAGCCTGTCAATAGACGGCATCTTCTCTGGCATCAGATAAAGCTGCTCTCCAAGACGCAGCAGGCTATTCTCTCTTCCCGCAAAAAAATCAATAGCAAGCATCTCCTGATGAAACTGGATAAACTCTTTTGCTTCTTTGGCGCAGATACCCTTCTGCACTCCATTTGCCAAAAATCCTTGGTATGCATCTGGGACATCACCCTGTTTCTGCAATACTGCGATAAAATGCCCTTCTCCATTTATCTGATGCGGAAAAAGTCTGATTGTATGCATCAAATCCTCTTGGTACAATGCATGGTTTTGTTGTTTTATATCCCCATAATAGGCCCATTGGGGCTTGCCTGGCGCCATTTTGTCAGAAAGCGGAACTTGCACAACCTGATATTGTGGGTGGCGCTCTAAAAAGCGTGCAATGCTTCCCTCATTTTCTGCTGGAGCAAACGTACAGGTAGAATACACCAACCTTCCGCCAGGACGAAGCATACGGTCTGCACAGTCAAGAATTTCATCCTGCCGCTCTGCACAACGCTGCACATTTTCCAAGCTCCATTCTTTGCATGCCTCTTGGTTTTTGCGGAACATTCCTTCTCCAGAACAGGGCGCATCTACAAGAATACGATCAAAATACGCTCCAAATACCTCCGATAAACGCTGTGGTGTTTCATTGGTGACAAGCGCATTTCGTATTCCCATACGCTCTACATTCTCAGAAAGGATTTTGGCTCTTGTCGGGTGTATTTCATTGCATACAAGAATCCCTTCCTGACACATATCAGCGGCAATTTGTGTTGTTTTGCCACCAGGCGCCGCACACAGATCAAGAATGCGCTCACCAGGCTTTGCTTCCAGATAAACTGCTGGCGCCATAGCGCTTGGCTCCTGTATATAATATACTCCTGCATCGTGAAGCGGATGTTTTCCAGGCTGAAGCTTGTCCTGCAAAGGCTCTGAATCAACTGCTTTTGATTTTCGAACGGTTTTTGTTTCTGACAAGTTCTTTTCATCCTCCTGCACATAGTAAAACCCTCTTGTCTCCCATGGTACACGGGTCAAACCCCAAAAAGGCACCTTGTTCAAAAATTCGTCTGTTGTACCTTTGAGTGTATTTACTCTAAGCGCCTGATATTTATTCTGTTCATAACTACGTAGGAAAGCAGGATATGCTTCCTGAAGCATATCCTGCATCCTAATCATAAAATCTCTTGGTAATTGCATCATAATACCAGCCCTTTGCCCTCATCACATCCAAGAATAATATTGAGACACTGCACTGCGGCGCCAGATGCCCCTTTTCCAAGGTTATCAAACCGCGTACTAACTAACAGCCTGTCCTCATTCCCAGTCACATACAGTTCAATACCATCCCAACCAGAACATGTATTTCCAGCCAAAAAACCATTATAATCCGCCTCTTTGCCAAAAGGCATCACCTTTATAAAGGGTTCCTTCTCAAAATATTCTGCAAACAACGCATGTACTTTTTCTGGTGTTGGCCTGTTGTTTAACAGCTCAGTATAAAATGGCAGTGTTACAATCATTCCACTGTAATAATCACAAATAATCGGTGAAAACAACGGCATCTTGTCAAGACCCGTTATTTTCTGCATTTCCTTTAGGTGTTTATGATTCTGTGTAAGCGCATATTCCCTTGGCGAATCAAGTTCTTTATCCCTGTTTTGTGCCTCATATACTGCTATCGTTTTTTTGCCAGCTCCACTGTACCCTGACATTGCAAACGCCGATACTGGATAATCTTTTGGCAATACCCCTTTTTTTATCATTGAATATGCTATCGTGATAAATCCTGTTGCATAGCAGCCAGGCACTGCAATTCTCTTTCCTGTTTGAATAGCCTTTCTGTGTTCGCTGGAAAGCTCTGGGTATCCATAAGCCCAGCCTTCTTCTGTGCGATGTGCGGTAGAAGTATCTATCAAAATCGTATTGTCATTTTCAACCATAGCAGCCGCTTCTCTTGCTGCCGCATCGGGCAGACACAAAAAAGTAATGTCTGATGCATTGATATATTTTTTGATTTCTTCTGGATCTTTTCGAAGTTCCGATGGAATTTTTAACAATTCGATATCATCTCTTCCCTCGAAACGCTCAAAAATGCGCAGCCCCGTTGTTCCCTCACTTCCATCAATAAAAACTTTTTTCATCATAATCTCCCCTGCCGCCTTGGGCGACTCAATTTAGAAATAAAAAATGCAGCTTTTTCGAAATGTTTCCATATAATAATCTTTATCATAAGACCTTTGTTATAAAATGTCAATCTATTCTGATACACGGTTTAACGCTTGCAACAAGATCGTTACAATTCACACTTACGTCAGATTTCTCATATACTTACAACGATTTCGGTGTGAATTGCAACAATTGATGCACACAAAATGCTAAAAAGCACGCATTTTGGCGCTTGCTCCGACGCCATGCAGCAAGTGCATGGCGCGGGTGTGAAAAGTAACACAAGATCCCACAATTTGAACTGTTACTACATTCTGACAATTGATTTTGGGCATTATTGAAATATCTGTCAAATTATGGTACTATGAACTAAACGTTTGGCTAAACTTATAATGATGTTGTATCATAATACTTTACACTTTAGTGCCATCGCGCAGCGATTTATAGTAAGCCAGCTTAGACTTCTCAACATTTTTGAACATAATTTCTGCTGGTTCGTAAAGTCGCGAAGACACACGAGAGGAACTTTTGTGAGTGCCCTTTCGAATGAAAGTTTCTCTCAGTACAGATATGTGTCAAAGCGACTTTACACTTTAGTGCCATCGCGCAGCGATTTATA
>CAJUKA010000137.1 GCA_910586585.1 uncultured Lachnospiraceae bacterium | reverse complement strand
TTGACAGGGATAATTTTAGTGAGAAAGAGTTGCGTGCTATTGCTGAGGTATTGAACTGTGATTATGATGGTATTTTCACTTACAGGGATACGGGAAAAAAGATCTGACTAGCTATAATAGGTCAGTCATAAAATAAAAAATATTGCATTTTATAACAGCCAAGAAAGCGGAGATTCAAGAAATTCCCTGCTTTTTTTGCATGCAAAATTAACCTCATCGATTGTCAATGTTGTATAAATTTGATGATGCAGTAACTTATTGTGGCAGTCGTATCTTTTTTGGGATTTATAGGATGAGAGGCTTGAAGTTCAGTTGCTTCGGACTACCCAAAACATGTCTATAGCTGGATTGTATTATGAGGATATGTTCCGTAAGGATAAGCAAGAGGAATTTATGACATACATTATAGCAAATGGTAAGATATAATGTGTAGTACAAAAAGTAGCCAATTTGAAAAGTACAAAGCATTGGATAGTGATGAAGAAAAGGAGCAGAGTATCAAAAGTTATAGCCTTTTTCAGTTTATTTTACAGAAGTGATAAGACATTCAGTTCTTTTTGCAGAAGTGAACGAATAATGACAGTTCATTGGATAACTATATAGGTAACAGGGAAGAATCCCAATGGTAAGATGCACGTTTTTATATCTAGAGTAAGCCTTGTTAGCAAAAATATTCCTTAAAAATTTTCCAATATGAAAAGGAGATCTATTTTTGAGAACACTGTTTGTAGGATGACACATCGAAAAAATGCATAGGGGATTTGAATTTAAGTGTGTTAAAAAGAATAAAAAGTATGAGAAAACGTACTTTTTGTTGAAGACAATACAAATGAGTGATATAATATTATAAATAGAAATGTGTAGGTTGGCTTTGGGAGGAAACTAAGAATGGCAACAAGTTACAAAAAATTATGGAAAATGTTAATTGATAAAGAATTGAAGAAAAAGGATTTAGAAAAAATGGCTGGAGTTAGTCATTATACAATAAATAAATTGAATAAAGGTGAAAATATAACAACCGATGTATTGGAAAAATTGTGCAAAGCATTGGATTGTACAGCTAGTGATATTATGGAATTTGTTTCGGATGATAAAAAATAAGAATTGTGGAGCATGAAATGAAGATAGGTATTATAGATGCTGACCTTTTAGGACGTGATAAACATCATTTTCCTAATTTGGCTTGTGAAAAAATTTCAGGATATTGGAAAGCACGAGGTGCTGAAGTAAAACTTTTGGTGGATTATACAGGATTTGAAGAATATGACCATGTGTATGTTTCTAAAGTTTTTACGGATACTCCGGTGCCAATAGAATTGGTAGAGTCTGAAAAGGTACATATTGGTGGAACTGGATTTTATTTTGATAAGGCGCCTGATTTACCTGATGAAATAGAACATCATATGCCTGATTATAGATTGTATGATGACTGGATTGAAATGGATGTAAAAAGAGCAGAAGAATTGGCAAAAAAGCAGAATAAAGAATTTAAACGTGACAATTACATTAAAAGATATAGAGAATATACAGATTATGCAATTGGATTTATGACAAGAGGTTGTTTTAGAAAGTGCCCATTTTGTGTTAATCAAAAGTTCGACCATGTTTTTGAACATAGTCCATTAGAAGAATTTTATTATGAAAATTGTAAAAGGATTTGCTTGCTTGATGATAATTTTTTGGGATGTCCTAATTGGAGAGAATTATTAGAACAATTAATACAATTAAAAAAACCATTTAAATTTAAGCAAGGTTTAGATGAAAGATTGTTAACAGAGGAGAAATGTAAAATATTATTTTCTGCAAATTATGATGGGGATTATACGTTTGCATTTGATAACATTTCGGATTATGAATTAATACATTCAAAATTGAAAATGATTCGTAAGTATACAAAAACTACAAGCATAAAGTTTTATGTTTTGGTGGGATACGAAAGTACCGATCACATTGATATAGAAAATACATTTAAACGAATAGAACTGCTAATAAGATTTAAGTGTTTACCTTATATTATGAGGTATCAAGACAAAGATTATTCTCCATGGAAAGAGTCTAAATACCGGAATTTGTATGTTACTATGGCAAGGTGGGGAAATCAGCCTAGTATATTTAAAAAAATGAGTTTTAGGCAGTTTTGTGAGGCAAATCAGGCATTACATAAGACAGAAGGAACTATGTGTTCGTCCATGAAAGCAATGACTGAATTTGAAACGGAATTTCCAGAAATAGCAAAAAAATATTTTGATTTAAGGTATGAAGAACATTATTTATTAAATAAGGAGGATGATGTATGGATTATATAAAAATTCCAATTGATAATATAGAATTAGACTTGGAAAATCCAAGGATTAAGCAGTGGCTTGAAATGTATGGTGATGAAATAACAAGTGAAGGTATTGCTTTAGCTTTAACTGCATCTGGAGGAAATGCTAATACATCAACATATACATCGTTAAAGGAATCAATTAGAGTAAATAAAGGGATTATTAATCCGATTATCGTGAATAGAGATAAAAACGGAAAACTTGTTGTCATAGAAGGAAATACAAGGCTACAAATTTATAAAGAGTTTGCAATTGCTGATCCAGAAGGTCCATGGAAAGAGATTATAGCTATGGTCTATGATGATTTAGAAAGTAGAGCAATTCATGCTATTCGCCTACAGACACATTTAGTTGGTCCAAGGGATTGGGATCCTTTTTCAAAAGCTAAGTATTTGAATCAACTGTGCAATGTTGATAAGTTGCCAATGTCAATGATTATTTCTTTTTGTGGTGGGAAAAGTGCAGAGATAAGAAAATTAATAGATGCATATACCGATATGACGATGTATTACTTCCCGGCTGCTAAAGAAGCAGAGATGGATCCAGATCCAAGAGAATTTTCGAAATTTGCTGAATTGCAAAATACAGGAATTAAGCAAGCTTTAGTGGTTCATAAACTTAGCAAAGATGATTTTGCAAAGTGGGTAGTAAATGGAAATATTGATACTGCGCAGAATGTTAGGCGATTACCTGCAATATTGTCTAATACATTGGCTAGAGAAGCTTTTCAGAAGTCAACTATATCTGAAGCGGTTAAATATTTGAATTCTAGCGAAAAAGGAACAAAAGGGATTTCAGATGCTTCTATGAATGATTTGGTAATGGAATTAATTCAGAGATGTAGAAATGTTGAGTATAAGTATATTAAGGCATTAAGAAATGATCCTAGATATGAAGACCAAAAAAACAACATAACAGAATTGGTGCATGAATTGCAGGAGATATCTGCAGATATAGAAAGTGAGTAAGAATGGAGTCGCAAACACATATTAACTTAGTCAATATTGCAACTAAATATATCAAAAGTATTCTTCCTGAAGATGTACATTCCTTGATATATATAGATACATCGGGAAATAATAATTCTATGAGAGTTATTGGTAATTATATACCAGATGTATATTATACTTATGGAGGTAAGCTTGTTATTGGAGAAGCAAAAACGCTCAATGATTTTGAGAAACTACATAGCAAGGAACAATTTGTAGCATATATGAATGAGTTTTTATTGTTTCAGGGTGAATGTATATTAGTTGTTAGTGTTCCGTGGCAGTTGGTAAAAACTGCAAAGAATTATTTTGTTAGATTACGTCGGCAAATGGGTGTCAATGTAAAGGTTATCATATTAAATGAAATGAGTAGGTGCTTTTTGGTATGAGTAGAATAATATCAAATTATAATGTAAACTATTCGGCTAAAAATTCAGCTTTTCCATATCAATTGGAAGCGTTTTTGACGGTAAAGGATATGGATTATTGTGCAATTTTCCATGAACAAGGGTTAGGAAAAACCAAAATAGCAATTGATCTATTACTATATTGGTTAAGAGTTAGGGATATAGATACAGTAATGATTGTAACAAAAAAGCAATTGGTAAAGAATTGGACGGATGAATTTTTTATTCATTCGTATATTAAGCCTAAAGTGCTGAGTAGTAATAAAAAGGATAATTTTTATGTATTGAATAGTCCGGCAAAAGTAATTGTTGCTAATTTTGAAACATTATCAACGGATAAAGATAGAATTAGACTGTTTTTGAAAGCGCGAAATGTGGGGATTATTATTGATGAATCCGCAAAGCTAAAGAATCCAGAGGCTAATCTTACACAAGATTTTTTTGAATTATCTGATTTGTTCAAGCTCAAGGCAATTATGACAGGGACACCAGTTGCTAATAGACCATATGATATGTGGGCACAAATATATTTTTTGGATAAGGGTAAGAGTTTAGGAACTGATTTCAATGAATTTAAAAAAAATACAGATTTAAGTAATGATTTATCGGCAAATAAAGAAAAGCGGATGGAATTCGAAGATGCTGTATCATGTATATATAAAAGAATTTCACATTTTTCGATAAGAGAAACAAAAAAAACATGTGGAATAGAGTTGCCACAAAAGGAGTATAAGACAATTTATATTAAATATAAGGATTGTCAGTATAAAATGTATAAAAAGGTAATTGAGGAACTAAGTTTAGAGATAAAAAAGGATGGCTCAACAGAAATTGATGATGAAAGTGTTTCATTAAAGCGGTTACTTAGATTAATGCAAATAACTTCAAATCCGAGATTACTAAATGAAGACTATGATGAGATATCTGGAAAAGAAGAAAAGTTAGCTTTGCTAATTGAAAGTATTGTTAGTAAAGATGATAAGTGTATTGTATGGAGTAATTTTATAGAAAATATTGATTATTTTACTGACAAGTTCAAGAACTACAATCCAAGAAAGATACATGGTTCTATGTCGATTAAAGAAAGAAATAAATCCATAGAGATATTTAAGAAAGATGAAGAGTGTAAAGTGTTATTTGCTACTCCGCAAGCAGCAAAGGAAGGGCTGACATTAACTATTGCTAATCATGTTATTTTCTATGACAGAGGATTTAATTTGGATGATTATCTTCAGGCGCAAGACAGAATACACCGTATTTCTCAGAAAAAGAAGTGTTATATATATAATTTACTAATTGAAAACAGTGTTGATGTTTGGATTGATAAATTATTAAATGCAAAACAATATGCTGCTTTTTTAGCACAAGGAGATATACAGCTATCAGAATATGTAGAAAGAGTTGATTATAGCTACGGAGAAATAATAAGAGAGCTATTAAAGGAACAGGAGGATTAAGTATGGATACAGAAAATTTAACAATTGGTAAAAAGGATTATAAAGTTCAAATTGTAGAATTAAATCAAGCAGACCTAAAGTTTTATCCTGAGAATCCTAGAGTTTATAGCGTACTTAATATAAATGGGGAAGAACCTAGCCAAGATGATATTGAAGACTATATGTGTGGTATGGAACATGTCAAGCAACTTAGAGTTTCTATAGAAAGTAATGGTGGTCTGATAGACCCGCTTATTGTTAGGGATGGTGATTTTACAGTACTTGAAGGAAATAGTCGTCTAGCAGCATATCGTTTGTTATGTAGGACAGATGCTGTAACGTGGGGAAAAGTTAAATGCAAGTTGCTGCCCATGGATATAGATGAATCGGCTATTTTTGCGTTATTGGGTCAATATCATATTATTGGTAGAAAAGATTGGGATCCATTTGAACAGGCAAGTTATTTATATAGACGCCATGAGCAAACCAAATTACCAATTGCTTATATGGCACAAGAACTTGGAATTACCAAGGGCAAAGCAGAAAAGATGATTAATGTAATTCAGTTTATGATTGAGAATAATGATTTAACTAAAAAACATTGGAGTTACTATGAAGAATATCTAAAAAATGCTGGCATTAAAAAGTTCCGTGAAACAATGCCGAATCTAGATGAAACAATTGTTGAGGCTGTAAAAAAAGAACAGATAAATGAAGCTACTGATATGAGAAAATTGGGCGATATTGCAAAAGTTGGAGATAAGCAGTCTAAAAATGTCATGAAGAAGATTTCGGCAGGAGAAATAGATATTTATGAAGGCTATTCTGAAGTCGAAGATGCCGGAAAATTTGATGATGTTGTTAAAAAGCTAAAAACATTTCGCCAATACATAAATAATGATTCGATACCTAAGCAAATGAAGGTGTCTGAAGACTGCTACAAACAGGCGCAGTATGAAATTAAGAAGATATTAGCAAGATTGGAACAGTTGAAAGATAGAAGGTAGAAAGGTTAGATTGTATGGATGACATAGTTGTAGAATTTTATTCTGGTAAGTATGAAGAAAAGATTAACAACAAATCTTTATATTATACATATAATTTCCCAGAGCAAGAAGTAAGAAGGTATGTAGAAAAAATCATATCAGAGCCAATTGATAGGTACATCGCGTATATTAAGAGTTTGAAAGAAAGAGAACAAATCACAGCTAAGGATGTGTTTCAATTTAGTGACATGTCACATGCAACCGTTGTGATTTGTGAAAAAGTAAAAGCACATAATAACCTAGGAATGAAATATATTGATATTGGAAAGATATTGTTAGATGATGGCGAAATGAGAAAAGATGGTGCATATATTAAGTATGGTGAAAATCATGTCAAAGCTGCTGAAGCAATGGGACTGTTTTTTGAATTAAGTCGAACTTATTTTTTAAGTTGTCTGGGTTATGTTTATTGTGACTTGTCTGATATAGATAGACATAAACTACTAACAAGGTTGTTGCTGAGGAACAGATTAATAATAAGATTGCTGCAGGCTTCAGAAAATGGAAATATAAATGGGAGAGAGTTTTTTTATATGTTGTCCGATTCGACTTATTTACGTAGAAGAAGTAATGTAAAAGCAATATTAAACATTTTGGAAACATCGAAAGAATATGATTTTAATGATTTTGTAAACAAAATTATTTTATAATTGTCTATATTATATTTTGAATAAAGATATATAAGAATTTTTGTAGTAGAGAAAAGGAAAGATATTCGTAAGTTGTTATGGAGTAAGCCAACAGATGCATTATCAGATGCCCTAAAAAGCATAAAGCAATTTGTTGGTAACATTAAAGAAAATAATGTTATTGACACATATTAACCTCATGTTGGATATTGAAATAGTAGCTTGAATATGTCTGAGTAAATTTATTCAAGGTTTATTCAAGATGGATGAGTTTAATTAAGTAGGTATAAGTAATTAAAATATATCGTTCCATTATGTTGCGGTTAATGATAGGCGTGGGAAGAGGGAAAAAGAATGGATTCAGGAAATCAGTATGAATATGCAGTAGTTGCCATAAAACAAGCTGTTGAAAAGAGCAGATATAGGGCTGCGAAAGCGGGTAATGCAGAGCTATTATCTCTTTATTATGGAATCGGAAAATATGTTTCGGAAAATACAAGAAATGGTGTTTGGGGGACAGATGCAATTAAAACTATTTCTGGTAGATTAAAGGCAGAATTAGTGGGAATCAGAGGATTTTCGGAGAGCAATATTAAAAATATGCGACAGTTTTATGATGAGTGGAGTCCTTATGTAAATCGCCAGCCACTGGCTGACGATTTAGATGTGAATGGAGAGGGCTTGCTGATAGCAATTCGCCAGCCATTGGCTGGCGATATAGATTGGAACGAATTTATATCACTGGGCTTTACGCATCATATGGAAATATTGTCAAAAACAAAAGATATTTTTGAGCGTTTATTTTATATCCATGAATGTGCGGTCAGGGCTTGGGATAAGTATACTTTAAGAGAATACATTAAGTCAGGACTGTACAATAAACAGGGAAATCGACCGAATAATTTTTCTGATGTGCTTAGTGATACGAAGTTCGCTGTAAAGGCAACAAAAGAGTTCAAGGATAATTATTTGTTGGATTTCATCAATACAGAAAATCTTGGTGAAGCAAGTGAGGACATTGACGAGCGAATAATCGAGAATCAGATTGTAAACAATATTAAAGAATTTATTGTAAGGTTTGGAACAGACTTTATCTTTATAGGAAATCAATATAGGATTGAGGTAGCAGGCGAAGAAATGTTTATCGACCTTTTATTCTTTAATCGGTAACTGAATTGTCTTGTTGCAGTGGAACTGAAAACAGGTAAATTTAAACCATCATATTTAGGACAGTTAAATGCTTATTTGACAATTCTAGATGATAAAGTCAAGAAAGACCATGAGAATTCCTCAGTGGGATTGATATTATGTAAGGATATGAACAAAGCATTTGTGGATTATGTAATAAGGGATTATGAGAAGCCGCTAGGGGTCGCAACCTATAAAACTTATAAAGATATGTCTGATGAAATGAAAAAGGCTTTGCCGGATGTAGATGATTTGAGAAAACTGTTGGTTAGTGAAGCGCAGGAATAAAGGAAGATTTTGGTGAAAATGGGTAATGTGGTTGATGCAATACAGGAAATGGCATTACAATTGAAAAAAATAAATGAGATTGCCTATAATCAATATAAGCCTATCGCATCTGACTTGTGCAGTAGAGTTGCATCATTACGTGAAGTTGAATATACATTGGATAGGATGCTTGATTTTTGTGGCGATGATGCGGTTTTAGGATTATTTAAGGATATATGCAGACATTATTTTGATATTTATCCGGAAATGATAGCATATCAGATTAATTCATATCGTGAAATATGGGACGCAGAATAATCTGCCAAAAAATTATATTATTGATATAGATTCAATGAAGCAACAGCATTTGTATTGGGTATTGAAGCGATGGCTTGAGTAAATATTGAGTAATCTTGGGTAAATTTACTCAAGGTTACTCAACATTTGCGCAAAAGTTATTTGAGGTAGATATATCGCTTATAAGCAGACAATCAGGTGTTTTAAGCGGGTTATGTTTTAGACGGGCTTGGATAAATTTGTTTCAAATTAAACAAGATTTAAACAAGATTATCCAAGGTTTATTCAAGAACTATTCAAGTTCATGCTTCTAAAATGCTTCTAAAATTTTCAATAACCAGAAAAATAAGGTGATATTGAGGGTAATATAAATAAAAAAATCCCCATTTTATCATGGTTTGCGATATAGACAAACGAACCGTAGCAACGTGAGGGTGGTAGAACTGTTGGTTCTGGTCGTGTGGCTACTATCATCGAGTAATTATATTTATTCAGTAAAATCAAGGCTTTCGGGGGTTTCTCCGAAAGCCTTTTTACGGTGCGCCCAGTATGGGCGCAATCTAATCGGTGAAAGTCCGTAACACGCCCTAG
>CAJUKA010000136.1 GCA_910586585.1 uncultured Lachnospiraceae bacterium | reverse complement strand
ATCCTGGCTAAAGTATAGCAGGCTTTTGGGGTTATTCCCAAAAGCCTAATTAAAGATGAATGCGGAAAAGAAACAGAAAACGAAAAAGCAGCAATAAACAGCAGACTTATACAAAGATATTATAATAGAAAAAACATTCATCTCAGAGAATGACAGAAAAATATGTCGGCTCGTCAAAAAAACTACATTGTAGTTTCGGTCGTATTTTTAAAATAATATGCAACAAAAGACATCATGTAATTTCACCACAAGAACCTGTGCATGGTCTTGGGAACTATTAAGAAAGAATAGAATTAGGAGGAATCAATTATGCATTTAGCAATCGTATCGCTCGGTGCTTTCGGGCACATCAATCCTACACTGTCGCTCACAACAGAGCTAGTAAATGCGGGGCACCGCGTGACTTACTTTACAACGGAGGATTTCAGGAAGGTCATTGAGCCAACCGGTGCAAAATTTGTGCCAATGAAGTCCTGGATGGCAGAAAATGATAAACATAATGAGAGCAAGGAAGAAAAAAATGACGGACAGGAGGACAATGTTGCGGCTGTGGTTCCTTTCCTGTTTTTGAATGAGGCTGGCGCATTTATTGAAGATGTTTTAAGTGTACTGCGAGAAGACCGTCCGGATGCAATTCTTCATGATTTTGCAGGTATTGCCGGCACCATGGCAGCAGATATCTTAGGTATTCCCATTGCTCTACATTAGTTCGGGGACATGGTCTTTGATGGGTACAGAGCTTATGAAAGCGGACTGTAGCGAGCAGAGCAGGCAGCATAATCTCACGAATGAGGGCGGTTATCAGTATCGGTTCCGCTACCTAAAAAATATCATGGGGCTTTGGATGATACAGTCGGTCAAAAAGGAAATTGGCGGGTAACTTGGTTTCGGAGAAATCTGTGAGGAGGCATCAAAGTGCAGCATTTCGTCCATTGTGGACTGCAATGCAGACCGCTTCCTTGCACTGGAAAACATGACAGAGGAAGTGAAGGCTGCGTGCAGGGAAACGGAACAAAAAGAGCCAGAGGGAATCGCGGAAACGGCGGCAGTTATCTATAATAGTTTAGCAGAATGTTACGCAGAGTCGGCAAAAGAAATTGAGGGAATGACTGGAATTACCTATGACTGTATCCATATTATCGGCGGTGGGGCAAACGCGGATTACCTCAACAGGCTGACTTCAAAGGCTACTGGAAAGAAGGTCTGTGCAGGTCCGGCAGAGGCAACGGCAGTTGGAAATCTAGCAGCACAGATGATTGCAGATGGGACATTCGAAAATCTTGAAGGTGCGAGAAAATGTATCCGCACATCTTTTCCAATAAAGGAATATTCTTAAAAAATGAATGATAAGGAGGACGAAAATGAATCAGTTACAAAGGTATGAAGACGCAAGAGACAGGTATGAGGCAGTTGGGGTTGACACAGACGCGGCTATCAGAAAGATGATGGAGATTCCGGTTTCACTGCACTGCTGGCAGGGTGATGACTTTCGGACTGATGCATACCGTGGAAAAATCCGCGGAAATTCTGGTAAAAATGCTGTCAATGCAGCCTGATAAGCGTCAGACCATCAAGCCGGATGATTTCAGGAACCTTGCAAGGGATTTCAAAGTGACACTGCCTGAAAAATTTTTATATCTGAAATAAAAAATAATATTTGTTCATGGTAAATTCTATATATGAAGTTAGGGTGAAAAGAAGTTCTAGCCACTTGCAGCATAGGATGTTTCGCAGAGAAGTAAATATACAGCTTATACAGGCTTTTCGGATCATACGCCGCGTTTTCTGTGCAGGGCGTCAGTGCGTTTCGCCATTTCATCCAAATGCTGCGGCAAATGTGGAAGGATTTTATTGTCCCAGTTTTTAAAAACATCTTGTATCTTGCTGTTTAAATTGTTAAAATCATTTTGTAAATTCATGACACTCCTCTTTTGGTAAATTATTTCATAAAATCATTTTACACCAAAGAGCGTCTGTCATGAATTTTTTATTTTAAAATCTTATACAATATTCACTTTTTGTATAGTTTTTCATTAAGTTTGCGCTTATGAGGCGCAGCATCATTGACAAGAGCTGGCAGCTCCGACAGGATCCAAGCAACAATCCAATATATTTTTAGCCACAAGTGTTACAAAAAAGCTTGACCACTACACTTGCAAAAATTATTCATGAAAAGATAGACGAGAGAAACGATTTGATATATGTATATAAAGACGAAAATTTCTGCAAAAAATATATAAAATGACGATAAAGGCCATATACGGTTTGTGATTAAAAGGTAAAAATCCTAATTTATGTACTTAAAAAAATACAATTTGACAGAAAATTGGTGAATCCTTTTCGTAATATTGCGTAGTTATGTCAAATCATGTAGAATAGAGTACAAAGCGTTTTGTACAGCAATAGTTTTGTGTATAGCTTTGTGTGTTTTTGCCCTATAATTCATATAATGGTATTGGGAATTTGTTCCTGTGAATTTGCCCTTTGGTTTCAGGTTGGGAAATTGGAAATTTTTTGTAAAGCAGCAAAGGTAATCTACAAAAACAGGTATTTCTGTAAAATCAGAGTAAAGAAGATTTTCGAAGTACGCAATAAAGTGAAGAGGTGAATATATGTTATATGATGACACAGTTTCAGAAAAGAAATATTATGCGCCGACAGACGAGGTAGCAGGATTTAAAGTAAGACCAGGTAATTTTTTGGAAAATGGTGCAACACGTGTAGAAGGAGGCGTGAATTTTACAATTCATTCAAATGGAGCTACAGCTTGCAGTCTCTGTCTTTTTCATATGGATGCAGATGAACCATATGCCATCATACCTTTCCCAGAGTCCTATTGTCTGGGCAACACATATTCCATGATGGTTTTTGGACTAAATCCTGAAGAATTTGAATATGCATATCAATTTGACGGAGAGTATGATATCCAAAAAGGAATGCTTTTTGATAAGACAAAATATATTTTGGACCCATATGCCAAATCTGTAGCAGGTCAGGAAAATTGGGGTGAAAAAAAGGATATTACCAAACATATATATAAGGCAAGGGTTGTAGACAGCGGATACGACTGGGGAAATTTCAAAAACAGCAGTCTAGAACCCAAGGATATGATAATTTATGAGATGCACGTGCGAGGCTTTACACAGGATGAATCATCTGGTATAGAGCACAGAGGCACTTTTGAAGGTATTCGGGAAAAAATACCGTATCTTTTGGAACTTGGTGTAAATGCGGTAGAACTTATGCCTATTTTTGAATTTGATGAAATGGAAGATGTGCGAGTGGTAGACGGTGAAAAACTGCTCAATTATTGGGGATACAGCCCTGTATGCTTTTTTGCACCCAATGCTTCCTATTCTTCGGATAAGTCGTTCAATAAAGTTGGAAATGAGCTGAGAAGATTAATTCATGAATTAAACAGCAAAGGAATAGAAGTGATTCTTGACGTTGTATTTAACCATACGGCGGAAGGAAATGAGCTGGGCCCATGTTTTTCGTTTAAAGGAATTGACAACAATATTTATTATATGTTGACTCCTGATGGAAAATATTATAATTTTAGTGGCTGTGGCAATGTTATGAACTGCAATCACCCGATTGTGCAGCAGTTTATTCTTGACTGTCTGCGTTATTGGGTAGTGTCTTATAGAGTCGATGGTTTCCGGTTTGACTTGGCGTCTATTATGGGACGAAATGAGGATGGTTCCCCTATGAGCAAACCGCCGCTTTTGCAGAGCCTTGCATTTGATCCGATCCTTGGAAATGTGAAGCTGATTGCCGAGGCTTGGGATGCAGGCGGGCTTTATCAGGTAGGAAGTTTTCCGTCATGGAATCGCTGGGCGGAGTGGAATGGAAGATATCGTGATGATATGCGCTGCTTCCTAAAAGGAGATCATGGCATGGCGCAGGCTGCCATTAATCGTATTACAGGTTCGCTTGATTTGTACGGGAAAGAAAAGCGCGGAGAAAATGCTACGGTCAATTTTATCAACTGCCATGATGGATTCACATTGTATGATATGTATGCATATAATTATAAGCATAATGAGAAAAATGGCTGGCGCAATACAGACGGTGCGAATGACAACAACAGTTGGAATTGTGGTGTTGAGGGAGAGACGAATAATCCGGAAATTTTGGAGCTGAGAAACCGTCTGCGCAAAAATGCATTTGCAGTATTAATGTGCAGCAGGGGTGCGTCAATGTTTTTGGCAGGAGATGAGTTCTGCAACACGCAGTTTGGAAACAACAATGTGTATTGTCAGGACAATATTACTTCATGGCTCGACTGGAAGCGCAAGGATGAATATAATGAAATGTTTGAGTTTTGCAAATTTATGATAGATTTGCGCAAAAAGCATCCAATACTCAGAGGACGGTCTGGACCAAGCGGCTGCGGATTCCCGGAAGTATCCATACACAACAGAACTGCATGGAACAGCAGTTGCGAAGCGGATACACGAACAATCGGAATCATGTTTGCTGGACGTACAGAAGGAAATAAAGAGGACGATATTATATATATTGGAATCAATGCTTTTTGGGAGAAAGTGGAGGTACAGCTTCCAAACCTTCCGCAAGGCAGAAAATGGAATATTATTATGAATACAGAATTTGAACATACAAAAGAAACAAATTATCACAAATTAACAAAATGGACAAGAGATGATAAGTTTATGATGTGTCCAAGATCTGTTGTGATTGCGATTGTCGGAAAAGCTCGATAATACAGAGAATCCAGCCCTTTTGTTATAGGCAGAGGGGCTGGATATTGTATTTTACTTGTTATTTTCATGGCTTGATGCTTGTAACAGGAAGCCGAAGGCTGAACTGTTATTAGAAATTTAAAATAACAGTTCCATTGTCCAGGAAAATGTGTTATGATAGTGGGGAAATTTTTGAAAGGTGGTAAGATATTGTGGCAAATGTAATGGTGGTAGATGATGCTTTATTTATGAGAATGACAATAAAGAAAATGCTGGAAGCGCATGGACACACAGTGGTTGGCGAAGCTGGAAATGGCGTGGAAGCAGTAAAAAGATATGCCGAAATTAAGCCAGATATTGTAATGCTTGATATAACCATGCCAGATATGGACGGCGTCAGTGCTCTGAAACGAATCAAGGAGATTGATGCACAGGCAAGGGTTATCATGTGTTCTGCAATGGGACAGCAGGCGATGGTAGCACAGGCAATTCAGTATGGGGCAAAGGATTTCGTTGTAAAACCTTTTGAAGAAAGTAGAATCTTAGCAGCAATTGACAGAGTTTTGGGTAAATAAAGTACATACTAAAGCAAAATAACAAAAAAAATTAAAATAACGGTAGACAAACCGTTATTTTTGTTGTATGATTAAGAAAACGTTTTCCAAGAGCGTTTTCAAGGAACACAACCTTGAATATGAAACCTGAAGAAAGCAAATTACTGAATAAAATCGACAGAAAGATTAAAAACTGAACAGAGAGCATAAACAGTCATGGCGGAAAACCAGATGCATGAGGGATTCCGAGAGCACATTAATAAAAAAGAGGGTGAGAGATTACGTGGTTTCCATAAGAGACGTAGCAAAGCATGCCGGCGTAGCGATTTCTACAGTTTCAAAGGTGCTGAACCACTACCCGAATGTAAAAGAAGAGACAAAGGAAAAGGTCAATGCAGCAATTGCAGAACTTGGCTTTGTACCCAATACAATTGCATCGGCGTTGTCGTCAAAAAGAACAGGCCGCATTGCGCTAGTGTTAGATGCAACCAGGCATTCACAGACAGCCGATGAGATACCAATGCAGTATATCATGGGGGCTATCAACAAGGCAAAAGAGAAGGGAATGGATATCATTACTGTATTTTTTACGATGATAGCTGAAATGGATCTCCAGGCAGTGACAAGATATTTTCAGTCACAAGGAATAGAAGGGTTAATTATCTGCGGACTTTCCAAAGATGATACGGTATTAAGGGAACTTGTTGAAAGTGAAAAATTTAAAATTGTGCTGATTGATGCACCAGGTATCAGCAGGAATACATCGAGTGTCCATATTGATAATACAAAAGCACAGTATGAGGTAGCAAAAGAATTTTTGCGGGAAAACAACTGCAAAAGAATTCTGTATATATCGGGCAAAAAAAATGGTTAT
Source organism: uncultured Lachnospiraceae bacterium (assembly GCA_910586585.1). GTDB lineage: Bacteria > Bacillota > Clostridia > Lachnospirales > Lachnospiraceae > COE1. The sequence continues at coordinate 3,099 of CAJUKA010000136.1, read as the reverse complement.
GTGTCAGAAGAGCGTTTGGCAGGAATGAAACAGTTAGCAGGAGAGTACGATCTGACAGTGCTAATCCGCACAGGAAATTTTCGGGAGCTAGAGGCCAGAAAGTTGACCATGCAGTATGCACGATGTAAGGACGCGATTATCTGTGCTTCGGATCTGATGGCAATTGGCGCCATGAAAGCATTGATTGATATGGATATTTACAGACCCGTTTGTGGTTTTGATGGGGTAAGCCTGATGGGATATGCAGGAAAACAGATGCATACAGTAAAACAAAATTTTTATAATATAGCCGCCAATGCAGTTGAAGAACTTTCAAGACTGCTTGATGGCGGAAGCGGTCAGGACATCATACTTCCACACAAATTAATTCGTATTAAATATTTAGATGTTATTTCATAGAGCGTATGACGAACATCTTAATTGTATAAATACAAAATGTATTAACGATGAAAAAGCTGTAAAAACAGCACCAAAAAATAGAAGGTTAAACAAAACACTTCAGAATGGAGGAAAAAATGAGCGTAAAAACAAACTTGGAAGCAGTAGCGCAAAAGATGTATGGCAAAGCAATTAAGGAGCTTGATGACAGCCAGCTTTACATCGCAATTCTCAACATGACAAAAGAGATGATGAAAGGCAAAGGAACAATCAAGGGAAGCAAAAAAGTCTATTATATTTCAGCAGAGTTTTTGATTGGCAAGCTGTTGTCCAATAATTTGCTAAACCTTGGTATTTATGAGGAACTTGAAGCAGTACTCAGAGAAGAAGGAAAAGAACTGAACCATATTGAGGAGATCGAGCCGGAACCTTCTCTTGGGAATGGCGGGCTTGGAAGACTTGCAGCATGTTTTCTTGATTCCATTGCGAGCCTTGGACTTCCAGGAGACGGAATTGGCTTAAACTATCATTTTGGTCTTTTCAAACAGGTATTTAAGGACAGACAGCAGACCGCAGAGAAAAATGACTGGATAGAGGCACAGTCATGGCTGACCAAGACAGATATTTCTTTCCCAGTGTATTTTGGCAAGAAAAAAGTACAGTCAAGACTTTATGATATTGATGTCATTGGTTATGAGCAGGGCATGAATAAGCTGCACTTATTTGATATTGAAACTGTTGATGAAAGCATTGTCAATGATGGTATTGATTTTGACAAGTCTGATATTGACAAGAACCTGACACTGTTTCTTTATCCCGATGATTCTGATGAAGCAGGCCATTTGCTGCGTATTTATCAGCAGTATTTTATGGTTAGCAACGGTGCACAGCTTATTTTGAAGGAAATGAAAGAAAATGGCTATGATCTGCACAGATTATATGATCACGCAGTGATTCAGATTAACGATACCCATCCAACGATGGTAATTCCTGAGCTGATTCGCATTCTGACAGAGGAAGAAGGATTTGATATGGATGAGGCGATAGATGTAGTCAGAAAAACTTGTGCATATACAAACCATACAATTCTTGCAGAGGCTCTTGAAAAATGGCCAGTTAAGTATTTAAAGAAGGTAGTGCCACAGTTGATGCCGATTATCTGGGAGCTGGACAAGAGAACTTCCATTCAGTATGATGATCCCAAGGTACAGATTATTGACCGGGATATGAGAGTGCATATGGCGCATATTGATATCCACTATGGTTTTTCTGTAAATGGAGTTGCAGCAATTCATACAGAAATCCTGAAAGACACCGAGCTGAATTGCTTCTACAAGATTTATCCTGAGAAGTTTAATAATAAGACCAATGGTATTACTTTCAGAAGATGGCTGCTTTCCTGCAACAGAGAACTTGCAGCATGTATCACAAAGACCATAGGCGCTGGATACAAAAAGAATGCAGCAGAACTTGAAAAATTATTGGAGCATCTTGATGATGAGGCGCTTTTGACAGAGATCAAGGCAATAAAGAAAGATAAGAAAGCGGAACTTGCAGCATATATCAAAGAGAAGGAAGGACAGGATATCAACCCGGATTCTATCTTTGATATCCAAGTTAAGAGACTGCATGAGTATAAGCGTCAGCAGATGAATGCACTATATATTATTCATAAATATTTGGAAATCAAAGGCGGAAAGAAGCCTTCTACACCCATTACATTTATTTTTGGTGCAAAGGCAGCGCCGGCATATATTATTGCGCAGGATATTATTCACTTGCTGCTTTGCTTAGAGCAGATTGTGAACAATGATCCAGATGTAAAGGATTACATGAAAGTAGTTATGGTAGAAAACTACAATGTAAGCTATGCAGAGAGACTGATTCCAGCATGTGATGTTTCTGAACAGATTTCTCTTGCTTCAAAGGAAGCAAGCGGTACTGGAAACATGAAATTTATGCTCAACGGTGCGGTGACACTTGGTACAAGTGATGGCGCAAATGTAGAAATTCATGAGCTTGTAGGCGATGACAATATCTATATCTTTGGCGAGAAGTCAGAGCAAGTTATTGAACATTATGCCAAGGCAGACTATGTTTCAAGAGACTTCTATAATAAGAGCAGTGTAATAAAAGAAGCCGTTGATTTTATTACAAGCAAAGAGGTTTTGGAAGCAGGAAACGAAGAGCGTCTCAACAGACTTCAGAGAGAATTGCTCAATAAAGACTGGTTTATGACACTGCTTGACCTTGAAGATTATATTGCTACCAAAGACAGAATGTTTGACGACTACAAGGATGAGGCAAAGTGGAAGAAAATGATGCTTGTAAATATTGCAAAAGCAGGGTTTTTCTCATCTGATAGAACAATCGAGGAATACAACAAAGATATCTGGAAATTGAATTAAACTATAAAGGAGCTACGCACTAATTACTTAGTGCGGCAGCCCCCAACAAATGCAGGCAGCACACGGAAAAGGATTGTGGATAACAGTCCTTTTTTGTTGCTATAACAATACTTTAAGTAATGCAAATAGGTTTTTCATGTTCCGTCATGGAAGACTTGGGTACTGCATATGTGTTTGACTTATATGCTTTATAAGCATATAATAACAAGCATAAAAGTCGATAGAAAGTGAATGATTTTTGTGGGGTAATGAAGAGCTCACTACTTTACAACTTTATAAATGATGCCCCTGTTTCTTAATTAGGTGTTTTAAG
>CAJUKA010000135.1 GCA_910586585.1 uncultured Lachnospiraceae bacterium | reverse complement strand
AACCCGTGTTACCGCCGTGAAAGGGCGATGTCTTAACCGCTTGACCAAGGAGCCGCTTCTCCCGCCCTTTGGGGCTGTCTTTCGACGCCTTTTGGGCGACGAATCATATTATATCATAGAGATTTCTTATTTGCAAGTATTTTTTTAAGCAAATTTTGTTCTTTCACGGAAAAATCTATATCCGCTCTTTGGATATCGGGTTACATAGATTATTATAATAATCACCAGTACCCTCTCTTGACAAGAAACGGTTCGGAAATATCATAAACCTCTGATAATATTTAGATTCTTACCTTACAAATGCAATAACATCAACAAACGCACCTATGTGGATTTTGAACACTTTATAGAGGCGCATCCGGACTGAACCGCTCCCTGTCAAGTAGACAATTAAAAAAATAAAAATTTTAGCCTGCCAGTCACAAAAAAGGACTGGCAGATTTTTTATGCAGCACCTTTCAAATAGTTTCTATATTCTATCGGTGTCATACAGTTTAAGCGCTTCTGATACTGATGATTATTATAATAATCTAGGTAATCGGATACGGCCTCCTTTAGTTCCTCATATGTTTGAAATTTCTTCAGGTAATACATTTCTGATTTCAGCATTCCCCGGAACGCTTCCATTGGTCCGTTATCAATACATCGGGATACTCTTGACATGCGCATTATTATTGGAATGTCCAATGACAAAGGAAACAATACTTTTATCTGCTAAGTCCACAATGGCGCTTAGGTATGCCTTCCCACTGGCTCCATATTTCATTTCCGTTACATCCGTCAGCCATTTTTCACCAAAACGCTCCGCATGGAACTCCCGGTTTAATATATTTTCGGCAGTAACCTCTGGCGTTGATTTTACATAGTTTCTTCTCCTGCGCCGGCACACAGACTTCAGATGTAAAATCCGCATAAGGCGCAAGATTCTCTTTGCGTTGACTTGAAATTCATTTTCACGGTTCAATTTAATCGTCATCTGCCTGTAACCCAGAATCCCGCTTTTTTCCTCGTACGCATCTCTGATAAGGACACATAATTTCTGGTTGAATTTCTCATTTTCACTTGGTTTCCGGTTCAGCCATTTATATAATAGGCAGAATGTGAAATTCCCGCAAATCTGCAGAGTTCCGATATAGGGCATCCCTGCTCATCATATATTTCCTGTATCACCAGATAAACCGTCTCATTTTGTATCTGTCTTAGAACCGCCTGCTTTCGATTTCGTCAAGTTTTTTAAGAAAGCAGCCTCCAGCTGGGCTCTGCGCTTTTCCGCTTGAAGAAGCTTATTTTCTGCACGCAGTTTCTCCAGTTCTGACATTTCCGTTTCAGGTTTTCTTTTCCCCCTTTTGTCAATAAGCCCTTCTGCGCCGTTTGACTGGTATTTCCTTGCCCATTGGTAAATCTGTTGGTAAGATACCTGGTATTTTTCTGCTGTCTGCGCATAGTCCATTTCATGCTCAATACAGTATTTTACGATTTCCACCCTTTTCGGAATTGTGTACCCAATAAAAACGAGCCTATAAATATACATTTTTAGCGCATAAAAACACACCCCGACTATTTCGCGTACGTCTTGAAATATGCAGTAAAATATAGTATGATATTAAAATATATTTTTTGGGAGGATAACAATGAAAAAGAAATTATACTGTATTATTTGTTTATATAGCCTTATTTCAATTATGTTGTGTTCATGTGGAAAAAAAGAACAGGGGAATCCTATTAGATTGCCAGACAGAGAGGATATTGTATCTATTGGTGTTTCTGACGGTGATAAATATGCTATGTCACCTAACACAGAAGCTGAAGCTGTGGAGTTTACTGACGAATTTTTATCTCTTCTAATGAATATGGAAACAACCAATCAAGAGTCGATCAATGACGTACCAGTCAATAAAAATTTTATTACGATCAATATAAATTGCGATGGGGTGGCAGGAACTACTCTTTTTTACTACATAGATAAAGGAACCGAATACGTGGAACAGCCCTATCAGGGAATATATAAACCAGCGCCTGCTTTAGGTAATTGTATAACAGAAATGCTCGCTTCAGCAGATAATACACCACCAATGATAACATTTCAAGCGTCGGTAATTGAAAAGAATGATGATTCAATAATAGTAAGGCCAGTAGATGACTCTTTGGAACTTAATTCAGCAGATAAGTTTCATATATCAAACGAAGAAAACGTTGAATTGCAAATTGGAGATTTAGTAGAAATTAGTTATAATGGAGAAATAATGGAATCTTATCCTGCGCAATTAGGTGAGGTCTATAAAATTATGGTGATAGAACAAACAGGTACTGATGCTATGTGGGATAGAATACCCATGGTAAGAATAAATGGTAAATTATATTATGATACAGGGAGAGAAAGCACTATCAGTGGGCGTTGCGGTAATATGGATGGAGAAATAACGTCAACAGTAGATGGAACAGAAATCCCAATGGAAGATAACCAGTCTAACTTTGGAAGTGGATTTGGCTATCAGTACGGAACGGACGATACCATAGAAATTTATATGAATGAAAAGTGGTTTGTCTTTGAATACAGAGGGGAATCTGAATGAGGAAATAGATGATAGAAAACTCATATTAAATTCAAAAGGCTGTCCACTCAAATGGATAGCCTTTTTCAATTCCTGAACCAATTTTTCCCAATATACAGTAGACAAAATCCCAAATACAGTTGCTCAAATTGCCCGAACAATTAGAAAATGTATGAATATTCAGGTTAGCTCAAGCTAATAAGCAGTGGGAACACTTTTCCGAAAAGGGAGTTTTATTATTTCATCTGTCTACTATAAGGGGAGCATATCAGCTCACTCATTCATCGGCTCTGCGTCTAAAGCGTCTGGCTCTTTGATGACATTTACTTGCAAGTCCTTGACTTCAATCAAAACTTCTTGCTTGCATTTCGGACAGTAACGGGGATAGTTTTTCAATATCGTATCCTCTCTAATTTTGTTGTGGGTTTTATTTCCGCAAAGAGGGCATAATAGCCATTTCATATTTTCTTTCTGCATACAATCACCACATACCTTAACCATTATTCGCAAACCAATTTTTATTTAGGAAGTCCCAAATAAACTGAAATAATAACAAATACTATTCCAAGTGCAATAAGGATAATAGCCCACCCCTTATGCTTTTTACGAGAAATCCCGAGAGCAATAAGGAATATCCCTAACAGCATTGACGCTACCATTGCAAAAAATCCCATTTTACTTACTCCTTTCAAGCTGAATTATTCTATCATGACGATTCGCTATTTCCAAATCGTGAGTTACGGTAATAATAGTCGTGTTAAATTCTTTGTTCATTTTAAAAAGCAAAGTTACAATTCTTTCTCTGTTCTCCATATCCAGAGACGCTGTTGGCTCATCAGCCAAAATAATTTGAGGTTTCATAATGATTCCTCTGGTAAATACGGCTCTCGCTTTTTCTCCGCCAGAACATTCAAGCGGCTTCTTTTTTAATATTGGTTTAATACCGATTGCATCAACTACACTTTCGAAATCCTCTATCTTAAATTCTTTTTTCTCAGAGCCTGCGTAAAGTAAAGGCAATTTAATATTATCTTCAATCGTCAAAGAATTGATAAGTGCTGATTCTTGAAGAATAAAACCAATCTTTTGATTTCGCCATTGTGCTAACTCATTTGTATGTAGATTATTAGTGAGCGAACCCAAAAGAGTATATTCACCGTTATAGTTTCTATCTATCAATCCGATAATATTAAGCAAAGAGCTTTTTCCTACTCCAGATTCGCCTACAATGGCAATTTTTTCACCATCTGCGACTTCAAGTTTGAAGTCATTTAATATTGAAATCTGTGCTTTTTTGCTTTCATAGATTTTTTCTTTAACGCTTAAATCAATAATTTTTTTCATTGTAACACTCCCAAGGAAATTGGAATTTTTTTGATTTTCCATAACATACCCTCCACAACAATTACTCCGATAAGAATATCAGAAGTGGCTACTAACAATAAAGCCAACCAGTCCATACCTATCAAACCAAATAATCCATATGTGGCAAAGGTGGCATCTTTTCTTAGCCAGCATCCATATCTGTCAAAAGCAGTGATTATAAAAATAACTATTAGGTTAATAAACGAAAGTATCCCGAAATAACCATAAAAAATTTTTTTTAACTTTGAATAACTTAATCCAACCAACAGATTGATTGTAAATTCTTTTAACATTAAACGGACGCTAACTAATGCGTTCCAAACAGAAAGACAAGTTATAACTACAAGCAAAATAAAGGTTATTATGCAAATGATTTTTAAAGTATGAAGATAATATTCATTGAAATAATCATAATTTTCCTGTTGGCTAAAGAAATTAAATTTTAAGCCCAAATTATCTTTGATAACCTCACCTAAATCTGCTATTTGTTCTTTTGTGCTTTGCAGAATTGTAATATCCATGAGACCATTTAATCGAAGGTCTATATTTGTGTGATTCATAAATTCCTCATTCACAGGAACGAGAATCGAAAAATTGTAATATGTCTTGGAATTGAGAGCATAATAATTGGAATGGTAAGCATTTTGCTTCAAAACCCCTTGAACTTTTAGAGTTATTGGTCGCCCAAGAACAGATTCTTCCATTTTTATTGTTGACCCAACGGGGTATGTTGTACTTAACCCTTTTCCTATTAAAACTGGTATTTCCCCATCAAATTGGTAATTAAAATCTACATCTGCCCCTTGTGAAAGCTCAAATTGATTTAATTTATAATACTCCTCATTCATATAGCCTAATGATATTTCCATATCATCAGTGTTAGGTATAGATACAATAAACCCATCTGTATAAAAAGCATAATTAAAGTTATTATTCAAATAGTCATATACTGCATGTGTTCCATTTTCGTTAATCAGCCCCATATCCATATGACTATCTGGGTCTAAATTAGCGATGTAAATTCCTTCTTGATTGATATATTTTGTTTCTTGATACCCTTGAAAAGTTGATAAAATTGAACGAGCAGCAGTAAAGGTTATGTAATTCGCCATGCAAAGCAACAGAATCATACCTATGCCAAGTATCGCTTTTCTTAAAAATATTTTTGAAACAATAAACCTAAAAATTTTCATATTTCCGCACCTGCCTTGCACTAATTAGTATGTATGTTATCAAAATGAGAACTAAGTAAAAATTGCTGAAAAAGTTGAAATCTAAATAAGCTTTTGCTAAAACCGATAGAAGGTAAACGGGAATTAATATCGTCAAGCTATCCCGTACATACCGAGCTGTGATATTAAATACAGTACCTCCCACAAGTATTCTGCAAAATATTTCTACCTTTTTCCTTTGCAGCATTTGATAATGAAAAACTATCACAATGAATGTAAATAACGAAACCACTAAGGGCTGGTAATCAATAAAGTTTTTCAAAAAAGCTTTTAGAAGATAAGAATCCAAATCTAAAGTCTTTACATAATCCAAAAGCAAATTTAGAGAAAAGCAGAGAATATATGCAAAACTTAGCTCTAACATATCTGTTAGCCTAAATAGAGATTTTTTCATGGTCTACCCCTTTAAAGTATTGAGCGTTAATTTCTATCTTTCTTTTGTGATGTTCCTATCTTTGCTTTATAAAGAGATTTCGCTGTCAACATCGCAAAATAAAACAACATAGCAACCAGAATAATAACGCAAAAATCTCGTTGTGACGAATAACTTATAAAGTTGATTCCTTTTGTGCAAAGATGAGCTGCCATATAGGAAATTGGGAAAAGTATAGCTCTGTCAATCCATACAATTATTGCTTGCTTGTTTTTCAATAAAAGCCGCAGAGCTGCAAGTATGACAAGGACAAGGAAAGCTAACATAAAATATGGAAGGAAAATTTGTCTTGGCAATGTTACAGTGTCTTGATAAGCATTATCATTTGTCCCATAAATCAATACATCTTCGGAACCATCATTTTGAGCATAGAAAATCTGAATGTTAGTTTCTCTATCAGAGGGAATAACCATATTTTGTTTTCCACGATTGGACGAATATATGTCCCAGGTCGTAGTCCAAGCATTTATCTGATAAATCTCTGTTTCCGTTTCATCATTAAACTCTTTCATACAGCTATAACCTGTTACCTTATTATCAAAGGCGATGGTAATGCTCCCGTCAGTTCCACTATTAACATGGAACAAGTCATCGGAATAGGGGAAAAATTTAGGTGATGTTAAAATTCCAAAAAGAACCGTCACTATGACACATGCCAAAATCGCTGTTAAAAAAACAGTCTGAAGGCGTTTGATAAATAATTCCTTTTTTATTCTTTTTAGCGGAACAATATCTGCATATGGGATAATGTCTGCGGACTTCTGCATATGTTCAAGCTCTGCACGGCACGCTTCACAATGTTCGAGATGTTCACTAACAAACTCTCGTGTATCCGTACTTACCATGTCTTCTACATAAAGCGGAAGGATGTCTCTGATTAAATTACATTTATTATTCATCTTTGTCCTCCATTTGTGTTAATATTTTATTTCTTGCTCGGTGATAAGTGACACAAGCCCAGTTATCTGTTTTTTGGAAAATATCTGCAATCTGTTTAAAGCTCAACTCTCCAAAGACCCGTAACATAAAAACCTCCTTATAAGGTTCAGCTAAATTATGCAACAGGAGATGTATTTGCATCGCATCATATTGCTTTGATATTTGTTCCTCAATGGTGTCTTGATTATCTGGGAAATCAATATCATCAATATTTTCAACACGCTGTTGCTTTTTCAAGTAGGAGAAATAACAGTTTTTTGCAATTTGGCAAAGCCAGACACGGACATCTGTTTCGCCACGAAAATTATCTATTGAACGCATTGCCTTAAAGAAAGTTTCGCTTGTGATTTCCTCCGCAATGCTTTCGTCTTTTGACAGCTTTTTGAGAAAAAGAAACACATCATTAAAGTATCTTATGTATATTTTCTCAAATTCTTCTTCAAAACCTGCCACTTTCTCACCTCCTTACCTATAAGACTTCGCACTTCAAAAAACCTTACAAATTTTTTGAAATATTTTTCTTTTTTCGTGCATCGTCTAGCTTGACAGTATTTTGATTTTGTCAAGATTAGTTGACACATTTTCCTCAAGGATTTTGTATCCTATGATGCTTCTTTCAGGGAATCATAGTATCGCTGCCGTTTTATCATGGGAGGAAGACCTCCATTAGAGGAACAGATCCTCCGGTTATTCCAATAGCTGATGAAATATCTCCAGATGAGGGTTTTCAGTTCATCCGTGCTCATCTTCTCTGTATCGTAACGGTCATAGAGTAGTTCAGATTTCATTCTGGCCCACATGCTCTCGCAGCGGGCGTTATCATGGCATCTGCCGCCTGCACTGTTCATGCTCTGCCGTATGCCATACTTCCGGATTACATCCTGGTAAAGCTGGCTGGTGTATTGGCTTCCCCTGTCACTGTGGATAATTGCCCCATGGATGTCCGGATATGTCTTCGCCGCGTTTTCCAGTGTCCGCGCACATAATGGAGCTTTCATATTAGTATCCATCGCCAATCCAACCACGCTGGAATCGAAGCAGTCAAAAACAGCGGAAACATACAGCTTTCCATCGCTGGCTTTGATCTCTGTTATGTCTGTTACACACTTGACTAGCGGCTCCTCTGACTTGAAATCACGTTTTAACAGATCTTCTGATTTCCGGGCTTGCCGATCCGCTTTCGTGATTCCGTTTGGTTTGCGCCTGGGATGGTGGCTGATGCCGATATCCTCCATGACACGGTAAACAGTACGTTCGCTGGGAATATCCACATTTTCAGGCTGTTTTAACATTAATGCCTGATACATGCGGATCCGGCCGTAGGTGTCATTACAATCATCTTCCTCAAGGATTTCCATCATGGCGTCTGCCAGGGGCTGATACTTCCATGGGCGGTCTTTATTTGCAAGGTACTGGTAGAATCCCTGCCTGCTGACATGAAGGGTTCTGCAGTAAAAGAAGATATCCCCTTTTAATTCGCCGTCTTTGGTTTTAAGGGCAATGAACTTCATTCTTTCGTTTTTGCTGACCTCAGACGGCTCGCGGCGAAAAAAGCGCTGGCTTCCTCCAGAAAGTCATTTTCCTTCTTCAAACGGCGAATTTCTTTTTCCTGTTCCTTAACCAGCTGGCGGAGCTGAAGAAGTTCCTGGTTAAGCGTCATGGCGCTTTGCGGAGTTTGTGAACCTGCCCCAAGGTCGAGGCTGCCAAGGCGGTTGGCCCGTACCCAGCCATACATGGTATTCTTGGGAACCCCCAGTTCTTTAGCGGCTTTTGCTTGTCCGATTTCCTTTGCGAGTTTCACTGCCTGTACTTTGTATTCATGGTCGTATTGCCTGTTTTCTGCCATTTTTGTTCACTCCTTATTCTCTTGATTATATCTCAAATCCTTGAGAATGGGCTGTCAACTTTTTTTATACCACATCAGTGATTTCCCCCTTAAGGCTGTCTGCCAGTGAAATTCCTGCCACCGCCTCCGTCACCTCCCCATGGCGGCAGGTCCTTCCCTTTCCGTCCGTGGTCAGGACCGTATTAGGATGCTTTAGAATGTCAAACTTTAAATCCATGACCAGCCGCTCCCCACAGATAAAGAGGATGGCATACTGGTTGTCCAGCATACGCACCTCGTCCGGCGTCAAAAGCTCTTTGCCACACTGTCAAGTGAAGAATTCATTCTTTTTTGTTTTTCATACATGGAATCTTGTAAATGTTCTATAAATATGCTAAATTGAACACAACAAAAAATGAGAAGTTGTACTGGGAGAGATAAAATCATTTTGGCAATAGATAATAATGGGTATAAAAAGATTTAATATTTAAAATAATTCTGATTCAAAAAACAGAAAATTTATTGATGTCGTGTTTAGTTTCTTTCTAGTTTTTGCTTTGTTTGAATATAGAATGGACAGGAAGAATGAATAACATACGTGCTTGTGCAAGGGGGATGTAGAAGGGGAAATTATTTTTGCATAAATCCAATGCAGCGTTTCACATTTCAACGGAGCGTTTTTTGAATATGGTGTTTCTCGTGATATTATAAAATCAGAAAGAAGATGAAAATATTGAACGCTCAAAAAACAGGTAGCCTGATTGCTGCTATCAGAAAAGAACAAAATCGCACGCAGCAGGTTTAGCGAATGAATTGGGAGTATCAAGTGCAGCTGCTTCAAAATGGGAACGCGGTATCAGATTTTTACTGAATCTATCTATAAAAAATATTAGCACTCTACAGAAACGTAAGAAACGGAGGAAAAAATGGTCGATTATTCACAATTTGAGG
>CAJUKA010000134.1 GCA_910586585.1 uncultured Lachnospiraceae bacterium | reverse complement strand
CGTTTATATGGCCTGTTTTTCTGTTGCATCTTCAGTGAGTTTCCGAGACTACTCTTCTGTGCAAAATCCTGTATGTTATCTGGTCCGTGCCCGGCAATAAAAGTTTTCTCCCGGCACGTCCTTTATCCTTCCAGACCCGCATATTCCAGAATCTTATGGCGGGCAAACTTCTCTATTTTTTCCAGATAATCTTCCTGGTTCCAGTCAATGCCTTCATTTACTGTTTCAAAATCATTTGCCCATTTTACAAACATCTGTTTCTAATTGATACTGTCAATGCCGCGCAGTTCCCTGTGTTTTTCCAGAAGGTCTGCATAAACAAGGGAAATCTCCACCAGATTCTCGAATGTCTTATTGTAAACTATTTCCCCCTGCCGCTTTCCCTCGTTCTCGTATCCATAACACATTGTTACAGATCCTTTATCAATTTTTTCCACGCTTTTTTCGCCTCCTTCACAAACTGCCATCCATAAATTTACTTTCCCTGTAACTGTCTTGTTTATTTCCGCAGCTGCCTTATAAATTCTGTCAACCATCAGCACCAGTACAGTCCCCGGCTTACGGCCTTCTTTTCCTGCACCAGCATAATCTTATATTGGCAGCAGGACTTTCTCTGATTCATTTCCACCTCCTATATAGCTGCATCTTCAGCCTTTTCCCTGACACAACCATTATACTATACCGGGTTGCCTGTCAAATCCTGCATAAATCAATATTTTCTATTTGAAAATATCGACTGTTTTAAGGCCACCAGCCTAAACAAAAGGCATCATAAAAATGCTGTTTTAACAATAAGAGGATAAAAGCCCTTACATCTATTCACGCGCTGGGCACCTGTCAGCTTCTGCGGACATATTTCCTCCAGTGCATATAAAAAGCAGGCGGCCATACGGCTTCCTGCTTTCCATAGAACAACTTACCCTTACTTCTATAATGTGTGCTAAACAGATTTTTTTAACTATCCATGAAAAACTAGCAACGCGGAAAATCCCGGCTCCCGTTTTCGATTCCACCGTAGTTTTTATTCATCTTTGTGGTACAGGGCAATGCACTCATCGATAATGCTTTCCACAATCCGCACTTCCTGAGCTGTAAGCTTGCCGAGCTTTTCTGACAACAGTAGCTTATCCTTGTCGATAATATCTCCCGTCAGTATGTAGTCCGTGCTTACACCAAGCGCGGAAGCTATCTTCATCAGATTCTCCGGTCTCATTCCACGCTTTCCCGATTCGGCGTATGACACGAACTGTGTCGTAAGATCACTCATTTCCGCGAGCGCCTCCTGGGTCAATCCCAGCTTCCTGCGCCGCTCCATAATCCTTTTTCCAACCTCTCCCAAATACAATTCCAGATCCAACATTTCCGTTTACCTCCTTAACCGATTGTTAAATTGTATCAACAGTGCCTTTGAATTTTAATCGTTTATTGTTGACTTATTTAAACGAAATGTGATAATCTATTATTGACCTCTATAAAAGACCAGATTAATCACCAGTTTGTAACAGACACTGTAACTTTATAATAGAGGAAGCTTTAATTACCATAAATATCTAATAAACCAAAGAATAAGGATGGAAAATGAACATATTAAAATTAGCAATTAAGTCGGTTGTTTCGTATTATCTGGCAGTGCGAATATTTAAGCCTGACGTACTGTTAGACACTATTGTCACATTTGCCCTGCTTTACGGGCTTGTGACATACTATATTGAGTACTTTCCATATTATGTTTCGAGCGATTATATTGAAGACTATATCTATGGTATTTTTGTTTTATTATTATTACCCCTGATTGGAGTCGGTATCGGCTACTATATTCTGCTGGCAGTACTGCCGGACAAGCTGGGACAGTTCATTTATTCTGCAGCTATCCTGATCTATTCTTTTAGATGTCTGATCCGTGATATCGTCGGCAGCGGGAACTGATGGCAGAAAGTAAATTATAATGTAGTATGTACCTGCCGATATATCGGTATGTAGTCGCACTCTGCTCCCACCAAGGCTTCCTGTCGGTTTAGGAATCCTTTTTATTTTTAAGCCAATGCTGTCATATGACGCTTCATACAGGCTACTTAATATTTTCTGCAAAAATGATCACCGTAGCCCGGGTGTTATGATTGTCGTACATACTAAAAAAGGAGGCTAATTTATGATGTTAGACAAAAATCTTAACCCCATTGGGAATGCTACTGATGAGGACATTAAAGTCCATGAAACAGGGAAACAGGACGAAAAACTGTTCTTACATAACACAGGAAGAACAGAAATAAGAAAGTACTTATTTGAATTTAGTACTGATGAAAAAACTTACTCGATTGCTTTTGAGGGAAAAATCGCACAGGCAGATATTTCCGGGATAGTGGAATCCTTACGAAACCAGCTGTATGAAAACTGCGGCGGAGTAATCCTTTCATACATGGAAGACCATCATCTGGAATTCTCCCATTTCAAAATTAGTGCGATACCGCTAAAGCATAAAGAAACTATGCGCCGAGCCGAATACCTGCTAAAATCATTTTCAGTCGGAACCGCTGCCAGCCCTGACTGCGTCGCCGGCAATTATTATGCCATAATTGACCATCAGGAACAGATTAACGAACACTGCCATGAAGGTTGCTACTGTGCCCTAAGCCGTGTCCAAAATAATGAAACCTGCCATTACCGTATCGTCGGGCAGATTTTTTCCTATAACAGATGTACGGATCACGCAGATGGATACTTTGCAATCCGTGCAAGTGATGGTGGGCAGCCGCTACGCAATATTGCTGTAAAATCCGGAGAACCTGTACTTCCTGTTTTCGGTTGTGTAGACGTAACAGGACTTCTGCTTAACATTGACCGCATAAGCACTGCCAGGCAGTCTATGGACATTTCTGTAAGATAGAAGATATACTGTCCACTTGTAACATGGTTGCCATATATCTATACCCGTTATCTGCTCAATAAAAGGGGAAGGCTTTTTTGTCCTTCCCCTTTTATTGTTAGGGCATGGCCCTGTTCTCCATTGAGTAGTTTTTCGCTGATCCGAAAAACGGAACTTTGGAGAACAAATAAACCACCTGCTCTGTGGGTGGTCGGAATAGCTTTAGCGTTGTATAAAAACCTCCCTTGATATAATAAACAGGTTCGCCAACTGTTTTGTTAATCAAAGGAGGTAGTCCAAATGGACAATAATAGTTTATCACATACAACGTGGAATTGTAAGTACCATATAGTTTTTGCATCAAAATATAGAAGAAAGATTATATATAGCGAGCTGAAACAGGACATAGCAAATATATTGAGTATGTTGTGCAAGCACAAAGAAGTAAACATTGTCGAGGCAGAAATTTGTCTAGATCATGTCCATATGTTGGTGGAAATACCGCCTAAAATGAGGTACTATGTGGATACGGTAGGAAAAAATGCAAAAAAGATAGAAGAGTATATTCGGAATCAATTAGAAGAAGATTTGGAATATGACCAGATGTCATTGAAAGAATATATAGACCCGTTTACGGGTGAGCCGGTAAATAAAAGCAAGAAAAAATAAGCCCAAGGGGCTAAGCAGGTAATTGAAGTTGCGGCTGGCGAACCTTTTGGCGAGTCTTTAGACTCCAACGCCGGGAACGAGCCCTTATAGGGCGAAACTCAAACCACCGGCTAAGCCGGTGGTACTGATTTTTACATATCCTAATTGCCTCCTGCACCATTTCCCTTGTCCTACAATGTATATTCATCTGTTCATTGCATACTTTGGTAAAAACTATGTACTGGTTAATAATATCCACGTTTCCATCATTACTCGGTATCTGTAAATTTGCTACCATCCTTTAAATACGGACATAATAAATGATGTTACTGAAAAATCCCCCGACAGGGTATTCTGTCAGGGGATTTCGAAAACGTTTTATGTTCTGTACATTTTTACCAAGTGTTTATTCTTCAGGTTCTCCAAAATATTGGATGTACTCGTCCACGAAATCGCGCTCAGCAAGCCACATTTTCGCCTCAAATGACATAATTGGCTTTATTTGTGTGTCTCTGTATTGACCACCCTCGTAGTATAAAAACCATTCTCCTGTTTTCTTAAGATAGAGAAATGAAGAGCCAAACAAAGGTTCATCTTCTAATTCCTCTCTATATTTTACAACCAAAGTTGCCTTATCAGTATCGTACATTCTATCGTTCATAATTCTTCTCATAACAAGCTCCTTCCTATACTAAATGTTTTATTCATCAAGTTCTCCAAAATATTGGATGTATTCATCTGCAAAACCTTTCTCAGCAAGCCATATCTTCGCCTCATTTGGTGTAAGTGGTATTATTTGGGGACCGCAACAAAACTCACGATAATAGTTAAGTGAGGTTGCCTCGCAACATAGAAACCACTCACCTGTTTTCTTAAGATAAAGGGACGGGGAAATAAAAGCAGTTCCACCATAGTATTCCTCTTTAGTTATATATTTTGCAATCTGGATTGCCTTATCAGTATCATATAATTTATTGCCTACAATTCTTTTCATAATATACTCCTTTCTATTGTGATAGTGTCAAGATTACATTCCCAGTTCTCTGGCTATTTAAATCAATTCCGGCGAAGAATCTATTTGTTAAAACATTTATCTGTCACATATCCCAGAAGTGAAATTGTATCGGCTTCGTTAAATGTTCCAACATACCAGATGCATTCGCCCCCTCGCAATAAAGAAATCATTCACCCTCTTTAACATAACTTCCCGTAGCAGTATTGCAAGGTGTCAACAAAAACTTCGTTTAGTTTATGACACAGCACAGCTGCGGGGAATTAGATCCGATGGTTATAACAGCTCATTCAATTTTTTCTCCCCAAAACCCTCATAGTTCGTAGCATTCAGAATCACAGTATTCACACCATAGTTGACCTTGGTGTCTTTTACGCCATTAGTACCGCAAGCTTTCTTGTCAGATACCATTCTATTCATCCGCCAATTTGGTTGTTAAGTTTTCAGGGCTACTGAACTCATTAATATTGCCGAGACTTCCGGATTCATCTGTCAAGGCTTCCAATACAACATTACGGTCGAAATACCCCGTTATGAATCTATGTGGGTAAAAGGTTTTAGCATTTTCCGCATATCTAAAAATCTCTGAGACCAAATTGGTAAATTCTTCAATTTCCGGACACTCCAAAGCATAGAACGCAAGGTTATCCCGGAGCTTTACCATCAGCGCCACGGTGTTGTTGATCATCAACCAGCTCTGGGTTTCCCACCTTTTTATATCCGGCCGACTGGCCCGGGAAGTCAAAAAGTAAGCAAGTTGCCCTGCAGCATAATTGAAATCTTCATCGTTGTTTATGACAGTAAAATTTTCCTGCATATTTATCTCCTTACCATTATATATAATATTCAGCCATGTGTTTACAATGTGCCGTGCATAACTCTCCCACTCCCACAGGTATCGATCGTCTATGCACTGTGTAATGTTCTGGTATGCCAGTTGCCACAACATCCTCCTTATCAAATCCGGCATGGTGCCAGTTTCAATATACTCTGCTATATCGTCCTCAAATGTTGGCATTAGCATGGCTGCTCTGTGATTGCTTGGGACAAAATATTCATCGCCACCTTCTCCAGTGCTGTTCTTTCTGTACGGAAGCCCGAGTATGTACCGTTTTATCGCACCGGATATTTTCATTGGCTTCAGGTTTTTAATACCAATATAGTCTACAACAGAAAAATCATACTTCCGTTCAGACAAGATATTTAGTGAAAAATCCGTAATTGCACCATTATCAATCTTCAAGCAGTATCCCTCAGTATTCTCATCGCTGCCAATTCCCGACAAATCAAAGTTGTTGTACGGAATGTATACAACTCCGTTTTTCTGTCTCATTTTCAGAAACTTAAAAAGCATGTACATCCTGTATGCATCTTCCACACAAATGTAGAATGGTGCGCTGTAGCCCATATCTGATGGAATCAAATATGGTTTTTTACTGTTATAACTCATAAAAAAGGTGGATGGACCAGATGTTTTTCCATCAGTCACGGAAATTGTATCTTTGTTAAAAAGCGAACAGTAAAGATATTTCTTCCCGCTCCGAATGTAATTCTCATCTTCATTATCCAAGAAAATTTTAATTATGTCAGTGTCCCCCACTGTTTCACCCTGTTCTGCAAGATATTCAAGTGCTTTTTCCATGCAGTTCGTAAGCCTGTATACTGCATCTTTGTATACCTCCCTCCCGCCGCCGATTAATTCTGCACATTCCGGCATTTTTCCACAACGTTCATCCAATTCCATAACGGCCCGAATTATGGCATCTTCGTTGCCCTTAACCTTGTGCAGTTTGCTCTTTTTAAACGCCAGCATAAACGGCACTGCAGACAGCCAGTTCTTGGCTTTTATAGACAGAGCCTTGTTCGCATCGTTGTTTAACCACATCGAGAAGAAATCTTTATTTCGGAACCATTCCTGTTTGTCGTGGTTCATGCCACAGTCTTTCTTGGTTACCCTGTACGGACCCTCAAGTTCATTATTGTCATGCAGGATAAAGTAATATCCCTTGCCGAGCACATGGTTGCTAACTACGGCGGTTTCAAGATCCTTCGTCGGAATGTTCTCTATAGCACCTAACAGATTATTAACCATTTTCCCTGTCCCCTTTCCCTATACATATTCACCAAATGGAGTTCTTTTTTGCCACGTTGTTCAATAGGAAAAAGCTAATCCCATTCAATATTTTTTCGTAACAGTTTTGTGTTTTTAGACCACTTTTGTGCGTAGTGTTGTCATGCAGACACTTTTTGGGGTCTACGTTACATCGTGTTTCAACGCTGCCATACTTATCATCCATCTCGGATGCCTTGCCTGTTATAAATATTAGTTCCATAATTTATTCCTTTCACAGCAGGATTCAAGGTAATGTTAAAATTTTTTTTCAAATCATCATTTTTCATACTTCTTTTCCTTTCCAATAATAGCAACTTAAATTTATTTATATTCTTAACCTTTTAGGATTTATATATCCTAATTGTTTTTATATGATATCATTAAAAATTCGTATTGTCAAGCTTTTTTTTGAGAAAAATTAAAAAACCAATTAGGATATATCTATCCTTATTGATATCCTATTCTTTAATATAACAATCTGCTTGATTAAACCCATATTAATACCAAATTAAAAAGGGAAGAATTTTTCTTCCCTTCATTAACTAGCTCTATTTACAATTATTTATAAATATTTTTCAGTTCCTTCATTTCCTCTGCCAACCTTTCTTTTAAAGCCATGATAATGTTTATCTTTTCCCTACACTTATCCGCAATGGCATCCTGTTCCTCTATCGACGGCAACGGAATCTGCATCCTCATCAGGCTGTCCACCGAAATGTTGGGTAGTGTGGAGCCGGTCATTATTTTCGACAGGGCATTTGTCCCCTCCGCACTTTCAAAATATGCTTTAATGAAATATGGATTAACTCTTTTACGATCAAGCTCGACAATAAACAGATTTCCGTTAGCAAGGAACTTCTGTCCGTCCTTAACGGAAGCTACTGCAGTTCTTACGGGTGCACCGCTCCGCGAAATTATCAGGTCATTATCATTAACACAGTATTTCTCCAAATTCTTGCTAATTTCGCTTAGATACATAAAATCTCCGCCCATAATCCCGTCCTGAATGTTTGCAAGAACGAGATATCGAAAGTCTGTCGGTCTGTCGGATTCAAACATATGCAGCTCCGATGCTTTTATCTGTGTCCCCCTTTTTATGTTTTTTACTACCATATTAAGTGTAACCACCTGTCTGTCCCCTGCGGCCGCATTCAGGTATTCGGAAGGATTGAACACATAATCATGATCGTCCAGCATTTGGGGTGGAACTTTTACCGAGTTCGGTGCGTCCTTCTCCAACAGTGAAACAATTTCTGTAGCCGCTTCATCGCTTATCACACTTTTTTTCTTTCCCTGCAAGGCCATCAGGCCTGCATCGATCATCCTGACTTCCCTGTTGTTCCGGCCCAGAACAAGTAGCGATGTCGCTACCGGTGTCGTGTCGTACAATTTTTCCGGCAGCGAGATGACCGCCTCCAGCCATCCAAGACCGACAAGTTTTCGACGAATTGCTACATTGACACCGCCCTTTTGTGTCAGGTTGTTTGATGTGACAACCACTGCCCTGCCCCCATCGCCGACATGGTATGCAGCATTTGCAACGAACAGCCAGTCTGCCACTGTCGGTTTCATGATTTCCGGTATCATGCTGGCAAGGACGGCAAGCCCATTTTTGTCATTCTCTAGGTCGCTTATCTTGTAGCCCCAAGGATACTCGCAAAATATCCTGTCAAATTTCCTGTTGTTGTCGATTGAAAAAACAGAACCGTGGTCAATCTCCACACTTCCGCACGATGCTAGTTCCATCCTGATTGCAGCCACTTCCCTGACCGCCGCATCGCTTTCAACGCCGAAATATGAAGAACCCGTTTCCCTGTTTACGGCCTCCAAAAGGAACGAGCCGTCCCCGCAACAGAAATCGGCTACGGCTCCGTCACTTCCCTCTAGAAGCCTGACTGCCAGTTTTGCAATGCTTTCCGGTGTTTCGCACATTCCCGGGAAGCACTCCAACGGTCCCCATAGCACCAGTGCGGCCGTACTTTCTTTCTGGTATGTGTTTCCCAGCTTGACAGCCAACCACCACAGGTCGTAAATGTTGTCTTCGATGAACCGTACCCGGTTTTCGCCCAGTCTCTCTTCTGCAAACATAATCAGTCCCTTCGTGTCCTTAATCTGATTATCACTAACAAGATATGCCAGATAAGATATACTGAAAACCGTATATGGGGATATTTTAAGCGAAAACTCCCTAACCTTACCTGAAATGTCACTCCATATTTTTTCAATGTGTCCATACTCCTGTACCTTTAATTCAATTAAATTTTTTTCCAACATAAAAACCTCCTCCTATTAGTACTGTATCATACCGACATGAAAATTGCAACAGGCCAAAAAGGATATCAGTATCCTTTTTGGTATTTTTGCTTTACTTACGCTATACCAATATTTTACTATATTGCCTTTTGCAGTGATCCTCTGGAAAATAAAACAGTATAAATCCCCCAGCAGAGCTAGGGAGACTAACAAATGCCAGAGGCGGTGAGCAGAGTACCAAAAAAGAAAACTCCGTTGTATAATGAATGTAGGTCTGGTAAACCACATCATATATAACGGAGGTGTCCGATGGATAATTTAAGTTTAGCACATAGCAGGTATAATTGCACGTATCATATTGTACTTGTGAGTAAAAAGTTTGCGCTGCTTAAGAAGCCCGTGAACCCCAGT
>CAJUKA010000133.1 GCA_910586585.1 uncultured Lachnospiraceae bacterium | reverse complement strand
CATGTCTTTCTCTTTTAGAATTTTCAGGGTTGCATTACTGTTTATTTGTCAAGGTGCTTTTATTTTATTTCAGTATCATTTAGTTTTCCTCAAGATACCGAGCGGAGAAGATGGGATTTGAACCCATGCGCCGCTATTAACGACCTACTCCCTTTCCAGGGGAGCCCCTTCGGCCAGCTTGGGTACTTCTCCAAATGGCAGAAATAAAAACGGAGAGGGTGGGATTCGAACCCACGCGCCCTTGCGGACAAACGGTTTTCAAGACCGCCTCGTTATGACCACTTCGATACCTCTCCATATTCTGTTACTGCGTTGTTGCTTGTTTTGTTTTTGCTTTTGTTTCACAACGCAAGATTTATTATAGCAAACATTTCGATTTTGTCAACAACTTTTTGCAAATTTTTTTCATATTTTTTTATTTCATCGCATATATGCCCATTTTATCAGCGTTTCAGGACTTTTCTACCCGATAAAAAAATGTGTTTCTATCCTGTATTCAAATAAAAATCTCTGCAATTTTTAAATCTTCTGGCGTTGTAATTTTAATATTTCGATAGGACCCCTCAACTAATTTTATTGGAATTCCAACAAAACGTTCGACTACCATCGCATCATCCGTAACAGCAATTTTACTGACAGAATGTTTTTCTTCTTCTAATAATTTTTCATAGGCGGCTGTTATCACGTCTTTGTCAAAAACTTGTGGTGTCTGAATCTGCCACACAAATGCGCGTGCGGGCGTATCTGCAACATATCCTTTTTCATCTGCTATTTTAATGGTATCCTTCACTGGCATGCCTACCACACACGCCTTAGATTGTTTTACTGCATCATAGGCCTTTTTTATGATTGCATCATTGACAAATGGTCTTGCCCCATCATGAATAAATACATAACTGCAGTCCCATTGAATCGCTCTGAGTCCATTTGCAACAGAATGATACCGTTCTGTTCCACCTTCGACCACACTTCTTACTTTAGAAAAACCATATTTTCCGAGAATTTCATGCTGGCAAAATGCTTCTTCGTCTTTTCCCACTACCAAAACAATATCACTCACCAGGCTATCTTCAAATGCCTTTAATGCATAATAAAGAACTGGTTTGTCCTTAATTAATAGATATTGTTTGTGCACCTTATTTTGCATCCGTTTTCCCTGACCTGCTGCCAACACAATTGCTGTAGTATTTGTTTTCTCCATATTATCGTTCACCTAACTTCAAATTGGGGACAGCATTTAAGTCATAACCGCTACGCACGCCCTTAACATATTCATAATAGCCTGCTACTCCTATCATTGCCGCATTGTCTGTACAAAATATTGGGGAAGGCTGATATAATGCAATCTTGTGCAGTTCACACGCTGTTTTGAAAGCAGCACGAAGCGAAGAGTTCGAGGCAACTCCGCCTGCAATGGCAAATTTCTCATAACCATATTCCTTTATCGCTTGCAGCGAATGTTCTACAAGAACATCTATCACTGCCCTTTGAAAGGACGCCGCAACGTCTGCCTTATTTACCGCAATATTTTTCATTTCACAGGAATTTAGATAATTTAGTACCGCAGATTTTAATCCGCTAAAACTAAAGTCATAGCTTGATCCAGCAACTTTTGCTCTTGGAAATTTGATTGCTTCTGGATTTCCTTCTTTTGATATTTTATCGATTTTGGGACCTCCCGGATAACCAAGACCGATAGCACGAGCCACTTTGTCAAAAGCCTCTCCCGCCGCATCATCTCTTGTATATCCAAGTATTTCATATTCACCGTAATCTTTTACTGCAACTAAATGCGTATGCCCTCCCGAAACCACCAAACACGCAAATGGAGGTTCAAGCTGTCTATTTTCTATAAAATTTGCACTGATATGTCCTTCAATATGATGCACTCCAATCAATGGTTTATTTGCAGCAAAACTGATTGCTTTTGCCGCAGACACACCAACAAGAAGCGCACCAACAAGTCCAGGCCCGTATGTAACCGCAATTGCCGTAATGTCATCCAGACTGCAATTCGCTTCCTTTAGCGCCTCTTCTATAACCTGATTGATTTTTTCAATATGCTTCCTTGACGCAATCTCTGGGACTACGCCCCCATATATCGTATGCAAATCTATCTGTGATGAAATAATGTTGGAAAGAACTTCTCGTCCATTTTTGACAACAGAAGCCGCTGTTTCATCACAGGAGCTTTCTATTGCCAATATTAACACATCTTCTTTGTGCTCCATGCCAAACCTCTTTTCTTGTCAATGGGATTGTAACTGTTGTGTTTTGATTCTTTATTCGGCGAGATCAAATCCCAGAATCTTCCAGTGTCCTGATTCTGTTTCTCTTCTAAGTACAAAAACTTGCTTTGAAGTTTTATATTCAGGGCCTGTTTTAATGGAGTAATTGCAATACAGCTTTGCACATTTTCTTCCTTCACTAGTATACTCTTCCACATCTGTACTTGCAGATGTGGTATATTTTAAGATCGAAAAACCGCTGTCTCTAAATTCTTTGATATCGTTTTTTAAATCTTTTAGATACTGATCTTTGGGATTATTTTCTGCTAGTTCCTCGTCGTATAGGGCTAAAAGCTTATCTGCCATCTGCTCAAACTGTTCATCTGTATAATTTTCGTTGTGCAGACACTTAGTAATCTCACTGTAATATTTTACAACTTCTTTGGGCGTTGGTGGATAGTTTGTTTCGAGATTTCTCAAAATTACATCATGCACTGCAGTAACTTCTGTGTCATCTTCTGTCTTATTTCGATTTGAAAGATAAAAATAGTATCCTCCAACCAATGCGATTAGAACTACAATAATAATTACATTTTTTGCTTTCCCCATATTGATTCCCCCTTGCTATTTTCCGTTTTCCGCGTCTTCCTCCTCAAACATAAGTGTCTCACTCCAGCCATCTTTTGCAATATATGTCTGAGGAAAGATTGCCTGTACATCCTTTTTGTATTCCTCTGGCCTTGTAAGCGAGGGCGAATAATGCGTCAGCCACATCTTTGTCACACCTGCTTCTTTTGCCATGGACGCCGCTTCATAAAACGTCATGTGTTTATACTCTTTTGCCTTTTCCTTTTTCTCCGGCTCTCCATACATTCCTTCACATATAAATAAATCGGCATTTTTTGCATTTTTAATAATCCCCTCTGTCGGTCTTGAATCGGTACAATATGTCACTTTAATGCCTTTTCTGGCAGTTCCCATTACCATATCTGGAGTAAAGGTTCCTTCTGGCAGCTCTAATGTCTCGCCATTTTGAAGCCTACCCCAATATCTTCTATCAAGCCCAAGCGCCATTGCTTTGTCTAGCTGGAATTTGCCCTTGCGCTCAATCACAAGATTGTATCCATAACAAATAACGTTATGATTTACGCGAAACGTCTCGATGCGAAATCCGTCAAACAGAAAACACTGTTCAGCTTCTGATATCTCTAAAAATTGTATTTCAAATGGAATCTCTGGTGCCACGACACGCAGAGCATTGACAACTTTGGCAAGTCCTTTGGGACCTATCATTACAAGCGGTGTTGTCTTTTCTGCATTTCCCATCGTTAACAACATCCCTGGAAGCCCAGAAATGTGATCGGCATGATAATGCGTAAAACACATAATATCAATCGGTTTGGGGCTCCAGCCCTTTTCCTTCATCGCAATCTGCGTACCTTCTCCACAATCAATCAGTATGCTTGTTCCTTGGTACCTTGCCATAAGTGATGTTAGCCATCTGTAAGGAAGCGGCATCATTCCCCCTGTTCCCAATAAACATAGATCAAGAATATCAATCACCTGTCCTTTCATAACACATAATCACAGCATCATCTTGGGGATAATCATAAAAATTTGGTCTGATTCCCAAAGAGACAAACCCTAACTTCTCATAAAGCCTTCTCGCCGCTGTATTGGCACTTCGCACTTCAAGCGTATACGTCCTAATGCCATATTTTTGTTCTCCCAACTGAATTAGATATGTCAACAATGTGGTTGCAATGTGCTGATTTCTGTATTTTTCACAAACTGCTACATTGGTAATATCTCCCTCGCCGGCAATATGCGTCAGCATACAGCCACCAAGTATCATTACAGGCAAATTCGACATGCTTTTGTCTGTTTCTGCTACCAAATAAAACCTGTCGGGGTTTGAAAGTGTCTCTTCAAAATCCCTGTACTTCCATGGTCTGGAAAAACAGGAAGCTTCCAACATGGTCACTTCCTCTAAGTCTGCCCTTTGCATCTCTCTGATATGATAGTGCACTGTCACAAATCCCCTCCGCATCCATATACACAAATTTTTACGCTTCTTTGCTTGTATCTTTGTCAGCTTTCGATATATTCCTTGCGTTTTCTGCCTGTGACAATCTAAGATAATTGGGCGTGTGTGCTGCCGCTGTTTCATAAATGCCACGTTGGTATAATATCTGTCCAAGTGCCGCTACACAGGCTGCTCTCTGTCTGCTGCTGCACGCTGGCGCAAAACTGTAGGGCACATTGAACAGCTCTGCTATTTTATCCTTATATACTGCAACGCCATCACCCAAAATAATAACTTCTCTGCCAAGTTGATTGATAGTGTCCGCCAATTCTGCAATGTCTATAACACACTGCTGCATCAGACACTGCATTTCATAAGGTTCATTCCAAGCACCTTTGCAAAACGCATATAACCCTGTATACACCTGATTTCTGCGTGCATCCATAATAGGGCATATCACACTGCTGCTGCCATAAAAATTATATGCGAGTGCATCTACTGTCGGCACTGGTATAATTGGCAGATTAAGCGCAAATCCCAGCCCCTTTGCTGTCGCAGAGCCAATACGCAATCCTGTAAAAGATCCTGGTCCTGCTGCCACTGCAATCGCATCTATTGTTTTTAGATCCATCTCTGTCATACGCTTTAATTCATCAATCATAGGAAGCAGCGTCTGTGAATGTGTCTTTTTATAGTCTATTGTGTACTCCGCAATTGCAACATCCTCCTCGACAATGGCGGCTGAAGCTACAAGTCCGGAACTGTCCAATGCAAGAATTCTCATAATTTCCCTCATTCCTTCACATTTCTTTATCCTATCTTAATTCTGCGGTAGTCAAATCCCTTTTCAAGATTCTTTTCTATCGTTATATTTTTGGCATCTGCTGGTATCAATTCTTTTATTAGCTCTGCCCATTCTATCACACACAAACCATTTCCATAAAAATAATCCTCATAACCAATCTCATCCATTTCCTCAATCTCGCCAATTCGATATACATCAAAATGATAAAATGGCAGTCTTCCTTCCTCATAAATCTGTATAATGGTAAACGTAGGGCTATTGACATGCTCCTCGATGCCAAGCCCTGCTGCAATTCCTTGTGTAAAAACGGTTTTGCCAACTCCAAGTTCACCGCTCAATGTATAAATCTCGCCTGCTGCGGCAGCTAGTCCAAGTCTTTTTCCTGCCTCATATGTTTCTTCAGGCGTGTTTGTCTCTATCACTTCCATGCTAATCCTCCATGTCAGAGCAGTCCTGCACTCCATATACATTTCTTCCATTTTTGTTGAAACATATTGTCAAAAACGAATCTTCACTTTTTTGGGGTCCATGTGTGTTGAAATCATTTGTATCAGTGCTTCCTGTTTATCCCCTAAGTCTTTTTTTGGAAAAATAGAAGCAGTTGCTCTCGATGTATAGAGAATTACGCTTCTTGGGGTTGACACTGCTTTCACACAATTGT
The DNA here is from genome assembly GCA_910586585.1 of uncultured Lachnospiraceae bacterium. GTDB lineage: Bacteria > Bacillota > Clostridia > Lachnospirales > Lachnospiraceae > COE1. Next base: position 4,400 of record CAJUKA010000133.1, on the reverse strand, counting down.
CCCAACTTTGTTTTTCCTCATTTTCTCCCTGTGATACGCTGATTCCTTCGTCTGTCATTTTATAGTGAAGCGGCTGTCGAAAAGCTGTATTATTCACCGCCTGCTGGTTTGCTTTCAGAAAAAGAGAGCAGGGAAGATATGCAATCATTACAACTCCAGCGATAAGATAAATGAAATACCTTGTCGACATAAACGCCATAATCAGAAACACACCCACAAGTGTACCAATCACCCCTGAAAGCCCTGTATAAGTATGGTAAAGTAGATAGTCATACAGCGCCCCTGGTGTTACTTTTACATCAAATTCAAGTTCCATATCTGCCCTGCCTTTCTTTTGCACCCTGCTTATCAAAATCAACGGAATGCTGTCCGCATACGTTCTACGTTTTAGAAGCATCTGCGGATACAGATGCTTCTAAAAATATGCACTTCCTTTTACAGTATACCAAAATATGGGCAAAGTGCAAGTCTTGTATTCATTTCAAAAATTTACTCGTGCCGTAATGCTTCAATTGGACTCAGTTTTGCAGCCTTTCTAGCGGGATAAATTCCAAAGAAAATACCAATCAGCGAAGAAAATCCTGTTGCGGCAAGCACCACTTTGGGATCGATAACAGCTTCCATGCCGCCCATACCCATGCTAGATGCAATGCTGCAGATGCCTTTGGCGCCAAGAACCCCTAAAATAATTCCGACAAATCCGCCAATCAATGTAATGATTATGGCTTCCATCAAAAATTGAAATAAAATGGAACCTGTTTTGGCACCAAGCGCTTTTCGGATACCGATTTCTTTGGTGCGTTCTGTCACAGAAACCAGCATAATATTCATAACGCCAATCCCGCCAACAATCAGCGCAATTCCTGCCACAAGCATAATAAAAATTGTCACATAGTTTAGAATATCGCTAATCATGCCAACCTGACTCGCCATATCATATGCCTGTATGAAATCTTTTCCCCTGACATTATATCTGGCCTCAAGCAGACTTTTTACCTGTTTGGAAATATCTGTAACATATTCTGAAGAATCTGCAAAAACGATAAAAGACGTAAATTCATCCGTGTAATATCCATATAGCGCTTCGAGTGTTGAGAGTGGAATTTCCATTGATACATCTGCACTCGATCCTGTTGTCATTTGTTTTGCAAGGGAATCATTGTCTTTTCTTACACCTACAATGGTATAATCTTCCGTAATTCCCCACATACTCATGCTGACATCAATTCCAATCACATCTGTGGAGCCATACAGCTTTTTGGCGCCTCTTTCCGAAATAACACACACTTTTGCGGCGCTTTGGGCTTCATTTTTGTTAAAATAACGTCCTCTGATGATTGGGGCATTATCATAGTACAATAAAGACTCATTACCAAACATTGTCGAAACACTAAATGTTCCTTTTGTACTCTGGGCTGTTGCCTGAACTCCAAATGACCATACATCTGTTGCACCTTTCACATGCGGAACTTTCTCTAAAATCGCGTCTAGGTCATCATTGGTAAACCATATCGCATCGCCTTCCCCTTCTGGTACATCTGCATAAAACTGTACATATCCGCCAACCAATTCATCAAGCTGACCGCTGATGCCGACCTTAAAACCATTTCCGGCAGAAACAATCAAAATAACTGATGAAATACCAATAATGATACCCAGCATGGTCAAAAAGGAACGACCCTTATTGCTGCGAATATTCATCAGGGCTATTTTTACATATTCTATGATTCTAGCCATTGTCTGTTTCATCCTCCGTTTGTTCCTGTGACTGTACTGTGTCCTCATTTGTACCTGTTCCTTGAGCACCTGCCTCCACGATACTAGGCATCGCTGTGACGGCCATACCATCATCAAGCGCCATTCCGTAAACAGATGTTGTCACAATTTCCTGGTTCTCTGATAGTCCATCAATAATCTGTATGTATGATTCTGAAGAAATTCCAGTTTTTACATATTTTTTGGCTAGAATTCCATTTTCAATCACATAGCAAAATTCACCTTGGCTGTCAACATTCACTGCCTCAACTGGTGCCTGCAGGACATTTTTTTCACTTGCTGTCAAAATATTTAATTTGGCGTCAATTCCAAGGAAAATATTTTCATCTGGATTATCAATATGTACTCTGGCAGCAACCATCGGGGTTCCTGATGAATTTGCCTCTGCCACATGATTAATCTTTGAAACCGTTCCTGTATAGTTTTTTCCTGAAATGACAATTTCTGCTGGCTGTCCTAGCGCAAGGGTTTCTAATGCGTATTTTGACGCCTGAAACTCAACGCATACATTGTCAAAGCTTTCCAGAACCATCAGTTGTGTTCCTTCCTGCACAGAGGCTCCTTCTACAACGCTCAGTTCTGAAACAACACCGTTAAATCCTGCCACAACACCATTTAAAACAGCTTCGTATTTCTTTTCTGCATCGGCATTTTCCAATTCTGATTTTGCTTTGTTAAGCTGATATCCTGCAATTTTATTGCCATTTACAACAGCGGATTCGGCGCCTGCCTTAATGCTTTTTGCCTCAGAAAGACGCTCCTGATAATCTGCAAGATCTTTTTTTGCCTGTGTAAGCAAATCCTCCCAGCCATAATCTGTCTTGTAATCAGATAGAAGGTTCAATTCATTGTTGAGCTTATTTAACTCATTTTGTTTATCAACCTTTTTCCGAGACAGCATTTCTATATCTGTATTTTCGTCTGGAAACTGCAGTGCAAGGTCATATGTATTCATTTCTTTTTCAATACTATAAATTTTTGCATACAGATCTGATTTCTTCAATGCGGTCATATCAGTAATTCCGTTTGTCAGATCCTCTATATATTTTTCATAATTATCTATTGCAAGTTCACATTCTGCAATCTCAGCTTCCGCCTGTGCAAGTTTCGTCTTTTGTTCATTATTGTACTGCACATTGGAATTGTAATCCGCGGAGCTAATTTTGCCCTCCAACTCATTTTTCTGTCTTGCATATGCCACAGCATCCTGGTCAAAACATAATAGTACATCGCCTGTTTTGACAATATCGCCCTTACTCACTTCGATTCCTTCAATCTTCGCGTCCGCCGGCGCAAAAAAGGTAACAGCTTCTTCTGCTAAGACTTTTCCGCTAACACTAAGCTCTGTATTGATATCTCCTGTTGACAGGGCATGTGTATACACGGGCATTGCGCTGCTTGCATTTTTTGCTGAATTTCTGACTGCCATAAACACTCCAAGAATCACAATGACAGGAATCGCGATTTTGATCCATTTCTTTTTGCGTTTTCTTACTTTTTTGCTCCCTTCCATAGGTTGTGTTGTTTTTTCTCCTTTACTCATTGTCTGTATCCTCCATTACATTTTCCTGTATTACTTTTTTATCATGGTCAAAAATCGTATCGTGTTTGGTATCAGATACGATTTTTCCATCACGTATTTTGATCACCCTGTCTGCCTGCTCTGCGATTTCATTGTCATGTGTAATCAAAATGACGGTTCTGCCCTCACTATGAAGTTCCCTTAGAATCTGCATAATTTCACTTGTTGAATTCGAATCCAAATTACCCGTAGGCTCGTCAGCGAGGATTATCGGCGGCGCCTGTGCTATTGCCCTTGCAATTGCCACTCTTTGCTGCTGTCCTCCTGACATCTGCGCCGGTTTATGATCTAACCGATGTGACAGCCCTACTTTCTCAAGTGCACTTAATGCCAATTGTTCTCTTTCCTTTTTGCCTACTCCCCGATAGATCAGAGGCAGTGTGACATTTTCAACTGCGGTTAAATTTTGTATTAAATTAAACCCCTGGAAGATAAAACCAATCTCTCTGTTTCTAACATCCGACAGTTCATTATCATCCATATCTGACACATCAATTCCATGTAGCATATATGTGCCTGTGGTAGGTACATCGAGACACCCCAGCATATTCATAAGTGTTGACTTACCAGAACCAGAATGCCCTATAATCGCCACAAATTCTTTTTCGCAAATGGTTAGATCGATGCCATCAAGGGCACGCACCTCATTTTCTCCAGGATTATAAATTTTCTTCATATCCCTTATTTCTATTAATGTCTCATCCATTGCTTTCCTTATCCCGCCCTTACTCTGATATTTTATTAACATTGCCTGTAATTAATTACTTATGATATCACTGATATATTATTTTGTCTTTAAAAAATTCTTAATTTTAGTTTAATTTCTATTATATAAAACAGATGTAAACAATCCCTCTTTTTTATAAATAATCAATAAAATTTATATTTCTTTTTTATAAATATTCATTACTAAAATAAAAACGAAATTTGCTATAAAATAAAAAAGAAGGATACTTACAATTCGTAAATTATCCCTCTTTTGTTCCATTCTTGTGAGTAAAAAGTTTGCGCTGCTTAAGAAGCCCGTGAACCCCAGTAGGTT
>CAJUKA010000132.1 GCA_910586585.1 uncultured Lachnospiraceae bacterium | reverse complement strand
ATGCGTAGACCCAATAATATCAAGACTGTTAAATCGCTTGGAGTTTCGCCTGTTTGTATGCAAATGTTGTTGAAATATGGGAGATATTGTCATAATTTGTCAGGGTGTCTTAGTTTTCGGAAGATACAAACACGGAAAACCGGGAAAGCCCGTAAATACGGCACTTCCGGCAATACATAGATTCCAAAGTTACATTATTTCCGTGTACTTTTAGGGGCATTTTTACATTGACGAGGGTACGAACTTTTGTTCTAGGGTTCTTTTGCCTGATAGTATATACTCGTAGGCAAAAGTCGGTTATTATCATGGAAACTCGGATACTATCAGGCAAAACTCGATACTCGCAGGCAAAACCCATATACAAACACGGAAACTGGCTGTATTATCACGGAAGCAGGATGGGAGTTTTCGTGATAATGTAAAGGGTTTTCATGTTTGTATATTGGTAAAACGGTAAAAATTTAATGGACAAATGATAATAATAAAAAAGGGCTGGTTGATGGCTCTTTTTTGCTTTCTGCTCCCGAAAAATGGTCGTCTCGTGTTATTGGGCAGAAAAATGCAGAGCAATAATAAAAGTGCTAGACAAATTTTCAAATATATCTTTTCTTTTTCTAATTTGTATGCTATTATTATGCAGTGCTTTATATATAAAGTGATTTATATGTGAACAAGGAGGACAAGAAATGTTATCAAAACCCGCTACTCTACTTTTGGGGATCATTTATGAAAAACCACTTAATGCATATGAAATAACAAAATTGTTAGATTATATGAATATTAAGTGGTGGTTCAATGTGGCAGACTCAACAGTTTATACAACATTGAAAAATTTAGAAAAAAGAGGATTGATTGAAGGAACAATAGAAAGAATAGGCAATATGCCGGATAGAACAATATACACTTTAACTGATAAAGGGGGAGGCGAACTAAAAGAAACCATTAGAGAATCGATTCTCCAGTTTAGCTTCGATACCAATATTTTTACCATAGCTGCTTTTGTTATGAATATTTTAGAAACAGAAGAAAAGAAAGAGCTACTAGAAAAAAGACTCAATATCTTACAATCTTATCTAGCGGGAATCAGTAAGCAGGACAATGAAGTATGGAAAAAAGAAGCGCCTGATTTTCATGTGGCGAATTTAGAGAGAATGATTGATATAGTGCAAGCTGAAATATCTGGAACAAAAAGATTATTATCTGTTATCGGGGAGGGAAAAAATAATGAAGAATAAATGGGTACACTTTGATATTGATAAAGAAAATATATTCGGATTGATTTGCGGTTTATTTATGGTTTTGTTGAGTATGGCTATGGTATTATTTACCAGCGAAATTAGCAGTATTATTTTGAGAGATATACTTATGATATTATTTTTGGGCTTTCTTACGCCTACCTATTATATTTTGATAATAAAAAAGAAAGACTTGTCTGTCTTTGGTATACATAAGGATAAGCTGACTGTCAGTTTGGCAATTAATGTAGTTGCTTGTATTTCTTTATTAGCTATGTTTATTAGCAGAAGTACGGGAGATATAGCTTTTAATATAAATTCATTTTATGCAATTACATATATTTTTGTTGCGGGAATATTTGAAATGGTCTTTATATATGGATTTCTGCGTTATGAATTTGAAAGAGCATTAGGGATACTCCCGGCTATTTTTATTACTGCCATTTTTTACAGCTTACACCATGCAGGTTTTCAACCGGAATTTACAAAGTTATTTTTTGTTGGCGTTATGTATGTCACAGTATTCTATTTTACACACAATATATTTTCAATATTTCCTTTCTTTTGGGGTGTTGGTGCTATTTGGGATGTTTTAGTAAATTCAAAAGCAGGTAATCAGATAAAAAATGAAACATCATTTGTCATAGCGATGTTGATGTTTATTGCCATGATAGGTATAAGTATTTTTATTCATTATAAAATCAAAAATAAGTAATAAAGAGTATAAGTTAGAAAAATATTACAAAAGACAAACCGCCGTACTATGGACTTCATCCGCCATATGCGGCGGTCTGCCTTTTCCGCAGGCAGACCGGGCGGCCTGATAAGGGAAATCACTTGGAAAGCGGGGGAATAAAAGGTAATATGCAGACACGGCGGTCTGCGTTTCCCCTATATCGGACGAAAGGCGAAAAACTTTAGCCATTTCGGTGATATTCTGAGATTGATTCATAGTCGTTTTGTGCAATTTATGGGCGTTTTGTGCAATGGCGTTTTAAACCCTACAAAAGACAAACCGCCGCACTATGGCCATCATCCGCCATATGCGGCGGTCTGCTTTTTTCCGCAGGCAGGCCGGGCGGCCTGATAAAGGCAGCAAAGGGCTGGATATGGGTGATAAGCTCTGACAGGAGCAGTGTGTTGATTTTTTGGTCTTTGAGAAGTGACAGGGTGTCATCACTCAGGTGCAGTTCCGATATAGAGATATTGTCAAGCTGCCTGTTTTCGGTCATACCAAGCAGATAGTCGGCTGATACTCCATAGAACTTTGCCAAGTCAAAGATATTCCTGTGGGGTATTTCCTTATAATCATCAGATTCGTAAGAACCAAGTGTGGAAGCCGGAATTTTTGTCTGCTGTGATAGCTGCTCTAAAGTCAGTCCCTTTTCCACACGCAGGTCTTTCAGGCGTTCCTGAATACTTAATTGTGTTTTCATTGATAAATCTCTCCTTTACGAAAAACAGAATATCACATAAAGCGACGGATTCCTACCACATTTTTCCAGCATGATAGAAATTTTCAGTTTTTGGGCGGATTTCCGACATGATGGATATACGGGAAAGCAGGCTGTTTTGTTGGATAATGGCAGTACAATTAAATGACTGTCCAAGCTGACATATACCGCCAAGACCAATTTTAAAGTAATTTGAGCGCCAATACTGGACGATACAGCGCCGACAAGGGTTGCCTGTCAGGAAACAGCAAGGGGAGAACAGCAGATTTATAAAACCGCCCAATTTTGGGCAGAAAAACTCGGCACCGGCAGGGTGCTGTCAAATAAATTCGGAACTGGTTCGGCACCGGAGAAAGGGGTATGGAATGAAATTATCAAGATATGAGCAGGAGGTTGTCATCAATTTAAATGCCGATGAGGACGAGGCAACTGTTTACACAGCTAATCCAGTGTGGATACGAAAAATGGATAAGCTGTGCAAGGAGTTTCCAGAGGTAATAAGGTTAAAGTCATGGACAGAAGTAAGCAAAACCTATGTTTTACCGAAAAGTCTTGTTAGAATTGGAAAGCCAAGAACATTAAGTGAGGCACAGCTTAGACATTTACGGGAGTTGCAGAATAAAGTATAAATGTTCCCCAAATTGGGTGATGGTAGCTTTTAAGGATTGTTAAGGTTTCAGATAAAGACAGTTAAGATTTTAAATGCTATTATATGTGTCATAGGGAATAGCAGTATCCTAAAAGCTAAGAAGGAGAATGATCATGAAGAAATTATTAGGAGTTTTATTGACAATGGCTATGGTTATTATGATAGCATTATTTACAATGAATCAGGGAAAGGCAGCAAATGAAGATTTAATTGAGATAACGGATACAGTAAAATCTGTTGATATTGTTTTCGGTGGCGGAGATCTTTATGTGGAAACATGGGATAAGGAAGAAATTGGCTTTAAAGTTGAGAAAGGTCAAAACAGCAACGGATTTGACTATCAATGTTATGTAGAGGACAGCGTACTTTATGTAGATGGCTCACAGAAGAGTGGAAATGCAGCAAAGAAAGGGGATAATAAAGTATATCTTTATATTCCAATAGATAAAAAGTTTGATGGATTTATATTGGTAAACGGAAATGCGGATGCTCATGTGGAAAATGTAAAATGCGAAAATCTTCAAATTGATGCAGCTATTGGGACAGTTGACATAGTGGGTTTTACTACTATTGATGCTAATATCATTTTGGGAATGGGGACAATAAATGCGGAAGGTAAAATTACAGGCAATGCCGGTGTCTTGTGCAGCGCAGGAACTTTAAATGTAAAAGTTGCTGACGCAGAAAGTGACCATGACTATTTAATTAATACATCTTTCGGTAAAATTGACATTGGAAATATTTCTTACGGAATGATGAGTGAGAAGAAAATTATTAACGCCACATACAGTAAATTTGTCATAGAATGTGTTGCAGGTCAAATTAACTTTGAATTTGAAAATGATTAAATTAATATTGAGTGATTGTTTTAATGAAGAACGGATTATTTTAGGAGGAAACAAATGGATAAATCTATAGATGTTGTTATCAATACAAAAAAGTTATGTAAAAGTTATATAAATGGAGAGGTACAGCAGCACGTTATCAAGAACATGGATATTCAGCTTTTTAACAGGGATTTTACTGTTTTCATGGGACCGTCTGGTTCCGGAAAATCCACTCTGCTCCATATGCTTTCTGGAATGGACAGGGCAAGCATGGGAGAAATCTATTTTAAGGGCACTAATTTCACAAAATATTCTGAAAAGCAACTGGCACAGTTTCGGAGGATAAACTGTGGTTATGTTTTTCAACAGATTTATCTTATTAACAGTATGAATCTTATGGATAATGTACTGGTAAGCGGTTTGCTTGTAGGTAAAAACAAAAAGCAGATAATACAAAGGGGGAAAGAACTGTTTATGGAAGTGGGACTTACAGAGAAAGAGTGGGTAAAATACCCTTCACAGATTTCAGGCGGACAAATGGGAAGGGTAGGGATTGTCAGAGCACTGATAAATAATCCTGAAGTTGTATTTGCCGATGAGCCAACGGGGGCACTTGATTCTGCGTCTGGAAAGGCAGTCTTAGATCTGTTGACAGAATTTAATCATAGAGGTCAGACTATCATTATGGTAACACATGATTTGAAATCCGCTTTAAGGGGAAACAGGATTCTTTACCTCAAGGATGGACGGATAGATGGTGAATGTGTGCTTGGGGCATATGAAGGCGAAACAGAAGAAAGGAAAGAGAAGTTGATTTATTTCCTCGAAAGGATGGGGTGGTAAAAGTATGGTAGAAAATACATTATTGCTAATCAAATCAAATATCAAAAAGAGCAGAAGAATTTCGATTGCTTTTTTTCTTTTCATTATGCTTACAGTATTGCTATATCATACAGGAAGTCAATTAACCGAAGGGTTTAAAAGGCTGTATCAGGAAAAAATCGCCGAAACAAACAGTGCTGATTTTGCGGCAACTCTGCCTTATGCTTTTTATGAAAAATATCAGAATGAAATTATTGATTTTGGACAGGTGAATGAAGAAATATCAGAGATTGAAGTAATTGATGCAATATTACTGAAAAATTCAAATATCCAAGACGGTGATGGGGATTTAATTAATGGCGGATGGACTTTCAGGAATGCCAACAGGACGGAACAACTGTCTTGCCTGAAAATAGCAGAAAGGCTGGATGAGATGCCAGCAGATGGTATCTATGTGCCTTATGTGTGCAAAACATTCTTTGGTTTCCAGTTAGGCGATACGCTTAATATCTCATTCGGAAATAAGCAAGAATCGTTTATTATTGCAGGTTTTACAGAGGATGTGCTTTTTGGCAGCAGGTCATATCTTGCTTTTGATTTACCGGAAAGCCAATTTTATTCTTTAAGAGAGAAGGCGGGGGAAGATGCAGAGGCAGCGATTGTTTTAGTCAGGGCAGAGAGTAAAGCAGGCGAAGTATCAAATAAGTTTTCAGAGTTTATAGCCGAAAAAGGGAATAAATTGGACTTCTATTCTAATTCAGATATAGAGTATGCTGAAAACAGTCGGAGCAATAATGTCAATATTTATGTTGTAGTTATGAATGTTGCTTCACTGATAGGCATAATTGCCTGTTTTGTTGTCATTGGATTTCATATGAAAAATACGCTGGATAAGGATTCAAAAGAATTAGGAGCATTAAAGGCAATTGGTTATACAGGATCTTGGCTTGTAATGACATATGTTATACAATTTCTTTTGCTTGGGCTGCTTGGTTCTGTGGTTGGTGTTGCTGTTTCCGAATTCGTTATGCCTATGATTGTAGGGAGTATTGCTACAGATATTGGTTTTGTATGGAATACGGCATTTTTAGGGCAGAATGTAATACGGGATATTTTGGTTATTCTGGTAATGATTGGTGTTATTACTTTGTATTTGTCAAAGGGAATCATTAGGCTTAGACCAGTGGAGGCTTTTCAGGAAAGAACTGGTATATCCTGCTGTAAAAAAAGCAGGTTGACAGTAGAGAAAATGCCACTTCCTATAAATTTATCCATTTCACTAAAAATGATAGATTTTGAAAGAGTAAAAAGCATATTCATAAGTTTTACAATAGCTGTAATCATGTGTGTGGCTGGTTTTGCCGTTATTTTATATGCAAGGCTGGTAAAAGATGATGATGGACTGCTGCAGATCGTCGGTGCGGAGGTATACTCCGTAAATATTCAGACGGTTATACCAGAAGAAACAAGGGAAATAGCAAGTGGATTGGAAAAACCGGAAGTGCGTAAGGTTATGACCGCTATTGAGCCGGGTTCTTCAAGGCTTTTATGTGAAGGTACTGTGTACGCATCATTAGGTGTGTACAGTGATTATGGGGCATTGGAAAACCCTTCTGTATATTCAGGTCGTTATCCAAAACACGAGAATGAAGTTGCGATTTCAGGTAATCTGGCAAAAACATTAGATAAGAATATCGGAGATACAATAAAAATAAGTCAGATTTTTCAGGAAACGACAAAAGAGGAAGAATTTCTAGTTGTTGGTTTTACGCAGGGAACTTATACAGGAGGAATGGATATATATCTTACGATGGAAGGGTTAAGGCTGATTGAACCGGAAGCAGAGTGGCAGACAATCCATGTCTATTTAGAAGCGGGTGTTGACACAGAGAAATTCTGCGCTGCACTGGAAGATGAATTTAAAGGCAGACTGTCATATGTTGGAAGTTTTGACCAGATATTTTACTCACAGTTTTCACCTATTGTTAGCAGTGTGTCGGCAATTGTATTCTTTATTATCATTATTATGCTATTGATTATCATAATTATGGGATATTTTGTGACAAATTCTATATTGTTGACACGAAAAGGGGATTTTGGGATAATGAAAGCATTAGGATATTCTACCAGACAGATTGTCGTTCAGACTGTGATGACATTTATGCTCTATATTGCAGTCGGAAGCATCATAGGCAGTATTTTCTTATACTGTTGTTCCAATATCCTGATAGTAACCTTGTTTAGCGGAATGGGCGTTCATAAAATTGTGTTTGCGTTTCCGGTAATCTGGATTGTTTCACTCATATTATGTGCAGAATTGGTTGGTGCGTTTACCGCAGTTGTATCGGCATTAAAAATCAGAAAAATCGTTCCCTGTAATCTTATAAGGGCGGAGTAAGACGCCGACGTATCTGCTGCAAGAAAGGATATGATATATTTGACATATGATTGTCTGATTGTTGAAGATGAGAAGCCTTTAGCAGAAAACACCTGTAAATACTTAAATCTGTCGGGAATTCGTTCAGAGGCGGTATTTAGTGTAGAGGGATATTATGAATTTATGGATGCCAATACTGCACGCATGATTTTACTTGATATCAATCTTGGGGATGGATGTGGATACAATTTATGCAAGCAGATAAGGGAGGAAACACAAATTCCTATTGTGTTCATCAGTTCTCAAACAGGAGAAGAAAGTATATTATTGGCGTTAAATGTCGGTGGAGATGATTTTATATGCAAACCGTATTCATTGCCGATTCTTTTGGCTAAAATTAAGGCTGTGTTACGAAGATACTCTGTAAAAGAAGAAAATGGGATTGTTTCTTTTGGAGAATGTGAAGTAAATATGGAAGAAGAAACGGTATTAAGAAAGGGGCAGCCGGTTTCGTTGAAAAGGATGGAAAAGAAACTGCTTCTCCACCTTATAAAAAACAGGAACAGAGTAGTTGAAAAAGAGGAACTTTTCAAAGATGTATGGCAGGAAGATTATGTTGGCGATGGAACATTGAATGTCCATATAAGGAAACTGAGGGAGAAGATTGAAGAAAATCCTTCCAATCCTGCCTATATCATCACAGAGTATGGGAAGGGTTATATTTTCGTATTAAAGGAGAAGTAAGGTGAAGCGTTTTATTGCTGAAACTGTTTGCTTTTATCTTTTGGCTTGTGTATTGCTGATATGTTTATTTTCTGATGATTCAGGGAGCAAAATAAAAAATGCAGAGGTCAATGATATTGTTTTTACAATTAAAAAATATTATCCGGATGTAGACTCTGCAATAAATATATTGCAAGGATATGAAACTGACTATATAGTGATTGGGGAGGACGGCAAAGAAGTAGGGGCATCAGGGCAGGAGTTAGTTACAGATTATAATTATGATTATATACATAGGGATTATAGTGTTGAAATATTAAAAGATGGAAAGATTCAGGGAAAGATAATATTTATCAATAAAGAGCCTGATACAAGGAAGAAATACCAGCTATTTTGTGTCATTATCATTATGCTATTTTTGCTGAAAGACATATTAACAGTTCTATATTTGAGAAAAAATGTACTATATCCAGTAAAGAAAATAAGTGAATTTGCAAGGCTGATTTCAAAAGGAAATTTGGATATTCCGGTTGGCAGGGTTGATTGTAGCTTTTTGGGGGAATTTTCAGAAAGTTTTGATATTATGAGGGAAGAATTGGTTTATGCAAAAAAGAAGGAACAGGAGGCCGATAAGCAGAGGCGGGAAGTGATCGCTTCTATCAGTCATGATATTAAAAATCCGGTTGCTTCAATTCAGGCAATTGCAGAATATCAGTTCTTTACGATTGATTCAAAGGAGTTACAGCAGGAGTTCCGAACAATTATAGAAAAGGCAAATCAGATTAACGGGTTAGTTAAAAACCTGCATACAAGTACAATTAACGATTTAGAGAAACTTGAAGTAAATCCGGAGGCAGTGGAATCTTCCAAAATAGAAAAGGCTCTCCAGCAGGCTGATTTCAAAAAACGTATAGAAAATTTTGCAATACCTGAATGTTTAATTATGATGGATAAAATACGTTTTTCACAAATTACTGATAATGTTGTATCAAACAGTTATAAATACGCTGATACAGAAATTGAGGTTAGGTCATATTTTGAAGACAATTATTTATGTGTTTGTATAAAGGATTTTGGAAATGGAGTAAAAAAGGAAGAAGAAGTTTTCCTGACGCAGAAATATTTTCGCGGAAACAATGCTAAAGAAAAAGAAGGTTCAGGAATGGGGCTGTATATAGCGGAATACCTTATGAAAGGCATGGGTGGAAAGCTGATATGTTGTTCTAAGGAAAATGAGTGGTTTGAAGTAAAATTATGTTTGGCTTTAGTATCTTAGTTCATTTGAAATAAAAACAGGATAGGTGGGTGATCATGGGAAAATAATGATTTTATCGTTTACTGAAGATGAAGGGAATATTTATAAGAGAATACTGGAAGTCATAAATAATTGTGAAAGTTTTGAATGGTGCAATGTATCTCAAAATATAGAAGCTATCCATGCTGGAGCATTAGAAATTGATTTGATGCAAAGATGTGTTTCAGTAGACAGTGTTGAGGTTAAGGAACTATTCAGAAATTACTCATGACAATAACTTGCATAAATGTCCATCTGCTGCATCAGAAAATCTTGACATAGCCCGCTATGCCTACGATTTTCTTCTTTGCAGCTGAACATTTATGCGGCGTTCTTGTCACAAGTAATTTCTGAACAGTTCCTAAGTTAACAAATACAGAATTTGAAATTCTATATTTGTTAGTAAACAATCCTAGCAGGGTATTCAGTAAAGAGCAAATATATGATATTATCTGGCAGGAGCCATATTCCGGTGATTATAATATTGTTATGAGCCGTATCCACAACATAAGAGAGAAAATAGGGGGTAATTCCAAAAACCCAATTTATATACAAACAGTTTGGGGGATTGGCTATCGGTTCAATAAAAATTTAAGAAAAGCCACAAAGAGCAATTAAGAGTAAAAATCTTAGTTGCTTTTTTATATTTATTAACAGCGTTACGGGCAGGGAGGAAGTGAAAAAATGAGTGAAAACAAACCAACACGCAGAGATGTGATTGATGCGGAATTAAAGAAAACAAAAGCCGAACTTGCCGTTGCAAAACACAGGGAAGCGAAGCTCCGCAACCAGATAAAAGGCATGACGGAACGCTGAAAAATGACTTTCCGGCAGATTACCTGTCTATGATAGAACATTTATCGGAATACATGGAATATTCAGGAAGAACATATAAAAACC
>CAJUKA010000131.1 GCA_910586585.1 uncultured Lachnospiraceae bacterium | reverse complement strand
TGCTTTGTTCTAATTCCTGCTCATCTGCCTTTTGAAGTGGATCTGGAACAACAAGCCGCATCGGTCTGTCTTCATAATATAAATCATTCAGATAGCCTTCTTCTCTCATTTTAAATCCCCTTTCATTCATAAAATAGTCCTGCCTCTCCACACTGTTTCAAAAAAGAAAGTGCTATATCATAATGCTCTTTTACTGTAAGATTTTTAGTTGCTTTTGCGGCAAATTCCTTAAACAAAGCAAATGCTTTATGAAAATCATATTTCTTATCCTTATACAGATAATGAATCGTTCCCTGATTTGACACCACGGAAATAACAGCCACCGTAGAGTAAACAAGGAAAAAACGTATATCCTCAAGCGAGAATGTCTGTGATGATGGATGGTTGTGCAGGATAACCACTGATACGCTGTCTGCCGATGTCAGTATATGGTTTGACAGCGTATCTGATGTTATTTGCACGCTATGCTCTGTTCCATAACTGATTCCGTATTCATCTAAAGGCATATCCGCACCAATATCACAAGTAATTGCCACTTCATTGCTATCATTAAATTCTTTGGATAATGACAACACATCCCTTGCTAACTGCCGCATAATCATATTCTGTTTTTCTGAAAAGTTTTTATATCGTATATATGGCACTTTTTGTATTGCAATATCCGTAATATAAATCTTTTCTGTTCTTTTCTTTGCCTGTTTTAATTCTTTATCATTCTCCATAAAATGTTTCCACCTACTTTCTTTTATTATACATGGATATATCAAAAAAATCCATATATTTTTTCCAATCGTATCGTGTCATTTCTCATCCAATTCAATCATAAAAAGACATAACCACAAATGCTAAATCAGTTGTTTATCCTTCATAGGTTAAATAGTGTGTTCCTGCCCTGTATTTTGTTTGATGTGCCTATAACTGGCACGCTATATCTATCGCTGTCTGCGTTTCGCCAAAGGAAGATGCCCAACTGTCAAAATGCCCTAACCCAAGTTTCTGTAACGTGCCGTACTAGAGATAGCGCATATTCGTATATAATTCCGTCATGCTGTTCCTGATCGGTGTACCCGTAGCAAAAGTCACGCCCTTGCCGCCCGTCAGCTCAGAGAAGTATTGTCAAGTATGTTTGTAAACTTTTTTCAAAAACAAGCAACAACTCATCCAAATTTCACAAATTAAGCAGGGAAGATTTATCTACGCTACTCGTGCGCCGCCGATGAGCTACTTTAGTGACATACTTCCATGTCAAAAACTTTCATATATGGTTTTTTGCATTTGCATCGACATGCGCATAAAAAAGAAAGGGTATCGCAGCACAGTTTTCACTTCACTACGACACACCTTCCCACATATAAAAAACAATCGCTGTATTCTGCTATTTTTACCTTAGGAACTGTTCAGAAATTACTTGTGACAAGTACGCCGTATAAATGTTCAGCTGCAAAGAAGAAAATCGCAGGCATAGCGGGCTATGTCAAGATTTTCTGATGACGCAGATGGACATTTAGACAAGTAATTATCATGAGTAATTTCTGAACAGTTCCTTACTTGTGTCAGCACTCCCATATCCATCTCATACACCCTGTCACAGAGCAGGTTGATGTCCTCACGGTTATGACTGATGATAAGAATCAGCTTTCCCTCCTCCTTCAGTCCAAGCAGGAGCTTTCGTATCTCCTCCACGCCATGATTATCCAGCCCATTCATGGGTTCGTCAAGGATAATCAGACTAGGATTCTCCATGATAGCCTGTGCGATACCCAGCCGCTGGCGCATACCCAATGAGTATTTCCCTACCCATTTCTTATCATCAGGATCAAGACCAACCATGGTGATACACTCCCTGATGCGCTCCTTTCCGACCACATTTCGGATGGAGGCAAGATATCTCAAATTGCGAAATCCGGATTCTCTGGGCAAAAATCCCGGTGTCTCGATGATGAAGCCGGTATCCTCAATAAATTCCACATCGCGCCCGACCTGTTTTTCTCCTACCCATATCTCGCCCTCCGTGACAGGCATAAACCCGCACAGACACTTGATCAGCACCGTCTTTCCTGAACCGTTCCTGCCCACAATTCCATAAATCCCCTGCTTAGGTATCTCCAGATTGATATCCTTCAATATCATCTGATCGTCTATTGTCTTAGAGACATTTTTAAAAAGAATCCTTCTATCATTCATTTTTTCAGTCCCCATTTCTTTACTTTTTTTGTTCCCTGTCCCAAGCATATTACAATAAAAAACGTGATTGTCACTGCAAAGAACACCACCGCATATTTCAAAGATACGCCATAGGATAAGTTGTTCCCTGACATCACCTTCAATTGTGCCAACGTCACCGGTGAGAAAAGATATGCCTTGGGTGTCCATGAATTGTAGATCATCACATCCAAAAATACAAAGAATGATGCCACCAATATCCCTGTCATCTTTTTTGTGATATAGTTGAACAAATAGACCACCAACCCCATCCAAGAGACACACGCCCACTCAAGCAGGAAGCTGATTGCAGTCGCCTCCATCGGCGAAAATACACCGACAATATAAGCAAACACCGTAAACGGGACATCATACTGATTCCCTGCGTTTGTCCTTGCCAATGTCCCCCAGATGATTCCCCAATCGCCACTAAACTTGGTTCGTGAAAGCAGGCTGATAACACTCAATACCCATATTAACCCCACAAACAAAAACGAAGATGCCAGAATATACAGTACATTACCCAACTGCCAGGAAAGGCTCCCTGAACGCTGAACGATATAGTAATGAGCCTTCCCCTCAAAGGGTGCTGTGCTAAACAGGAATACTGCACTCACCATAAAAACCATCTGACAAATGTAATCATTCATCAGATGTGGAAAAGCCCACGGACTCACTTTCTCACCAACCGCCTGTGCCAGATTAGCCACCGGCTCCAGATAGGAATAGATAAATACAGCAAGAATCATGAACAGGATCAGCACCCTGACTTGCACCAATTCCTGCTTTAGCTGAAAACAAAAAACTCGAAGGCCCTTACTCATTCTCCACCCTCCTTTTCAGCTTCTGGTAAAACAGAATACCAAATCCCACAGTCAGTCCCAGCACCACCAACGCAGAACACAAAATAGTGAGCTGATCTGTACCAGCGGAACTTCTACCCTGTAGCCATAAATCCAACCGAAGTCTGACAGGAATCTTCAAAACCAAATAAGCCCGACCTATCAAAAAGGATAGAATCAAAGGAGACGCCGCCGTCACATAGATATTAGGGAAATATGACGATACCAGCAAAGCTACCGTTGCCCATAACCCTCCGGTCAAAAACAAAAGGAAGATAACCACTGTAAAATAGCAGGCAGCATTACCTTGCAGCAAAAATTCATAATAAGGAAAGGCTTCTGTCTCCGGCAATCTGACCCGATTGAACAACTGAACAAAGAAATTTGCCAGGAGGATAAAAGTAATCCCACCTGCCGATACCGAAAGAGCTCCCGATAGGAATGTCGTAAGCACCTTGGACATGCAGTATTTCTTCTTTCCTGCTTTCATAAGCAGCACCCTCAGCATATTCGTATTGTATTCCTCGCAAAAACTTACCGCATAGGGAAGCGCCGCCAGCATCGGAACCACATAGATACCATAAAAGCCTCCAAATATAAAAGAATTACACCAATAATAGTATACATCCATAGTCTCAGGAGATGTCCACATAAATGGTATCTGGTTCCAGGTATCCAGACAGATGCACAACACCACGCCGACCGGTACAAGGAGAAATCTCACTGTCAGACTCCTCTTAAATTCAGCACCAAACAGACGGGGCAATGCCCTTTTATTCTCCATAGGATAGATTACCTCCCGTTATCGCATTGATCCGCTCCGCACTGCTGTTTCCCGAAGGCGAATCTATCTGCACACACCAATAAGGCACCAGCTTATACTGTTCCTTCTCTTCCCAGTCCGGTACAACGACATATTCCAGCCATATCCGGGAGATTGTAACCTGCGAGCTCAATATGGTATTCACATAAATTTCCTTTACCGCTTCCAGTGCTGCCTCCGCTGAGATAATCGTCTGCGCCTCTGCTTCCGGGCTGGCGTCAAAAATTCCACCCCTGCTGGCTATATAGCGAATCCCATCCTTATCAAGCAACATAGTGATTCGGGTTTCAGCCGTCCAAAAGGTTTCCACTGCCATGGATATGCCCGGCTCATTGATGCCGCTGTAGATTGGCAGACCATCCTTTGTCAGTTCATACTCCATATAATATATCTCATCTGCGTCTGACCAGTCATCGACTGTAGTTTCTTTCCTTGTCTGTGCATCTTCCTGATATTTCTGAGTCTGCCTGTATTTCTCCTCCAACTCTGTTAGTATTTCCTTATTCAGAGAATAAGCAACAAGAACCTCCGAATACTGTCCGGTCAGCTCCTTAATTTTTTCTTTCCCCATCTGAACGGCTTTTTCTGCGTCCAGAAAGGATAAATCCTGTATTTCTTCCTTCTGGAAAGAACAACTGCCAGCATTATAATATGCGGATTCCACCAAATATACGATGTGGTCGTCCCTTTCCTCATCCTTCGCATATGTAAAATTACCATAGGGATTCGTACTAAAGTATCCGCCCTCTTTTGTTTTTGCAGAATATGCACCAACCCATTCTGGGTGAGCCGTTACGACGGCTTCCGCCCCTCCGAAAAAAACATCTAAATCTTCTCTCGGAAACGCTTGCTTTGTCAGCGCATACACGCTATATACCTGGTCTTTTGGCAAAACTACCTCCGCATCAATTACCAACTTATCGGACAACTTCTCACTGATATGATTTGTTCCAGATTCCACTCCTCCTACACTCCCCTGCATCGCCTCTGTGCTGCTTCCTGCCGGTGTACTCTCCGAAGGTCCCGCTGCTGTACCAGAGCAGCCAGTCAACAGAATACCGGTAGACATAAGCACGGACAACGCAAACATCCTTTTTGAAATGCTCTTTTTCATAATATCTCCTCTTTCCATCAAATTGGTAGTGTCAAAATCAATACCCCAAATCGCCTCATCCTCTGTACAATAAAAGATTCAGCTTCTCGATACCTTTACCCCATACCTCTTAATGACCAGTTATTATGCTTCACAAATCTCTGTCACTCCTGTTAATTTCAGACTTGACAAGGATTTGTGAAACATAAATATAATGGTCTCTAAAAAACAGAAAAAAGGCAATTTTTTCATAAATCGTTTGACACTACCATAAAATTCCGTGAAAGATATCACCAAATAAACGCTACTCGGCAATATCTTTCACGGATGTTTTTATACTATCTGTTTTTTATGGTGCAAATCTACCTGAAATATTCAGATATGCACTACTGGTACTATTACTGTCCTTTTTCGCAACCATATGCATAACGTCATCTTTGTAAACAGTACTGCTATATCCAATAGGATATGCAGAAACATAATTAGAAAATGTGTGGTATGTATCTACTGTGTCATTGTAATTTCTGTGCATTTTACAGCCGAAAATGTTGGTCGAAGACATATTGTTCGTCTTGCCTGTTCTTGAATTTACTCTATCCAGTGAGATGTACCATTTCTGAGCATTGTCCGACTTTTCATAACTTCCGGTCTGCTGATTGTTCAAATTCTTAAACTCAAACTCAAAGTCATGATTGGCAGCAAAAGCCGTCATGGAGAACATCATAGCACATGCACATACCATTCCTAACATTTTTTTAATTTGCTTCATAAAATTTTCCCTCCATTTGATCATCAATACTTTTTCTGTTCTATGAAATCAATGACAATTCCCATTATCTGTATTTCTGTCATAATTTCAACCCTTTTTGCGCGAAACGACATTTTTCACCTTTGTTTGGTCATTTTACTCCATTTTTTATCAGCTTTTCAAATATGCAAGGTATTTGCAATACTGCCGATAACATAATGCCAATTGCTATACAGACCGAATATATATGCAAGTTACACCAAAAGAATACTGCATCTATGAATAAAAAAATAATTACAAGCACAGCTGTTATCTTTTTATAAAGACACTTTTCATTTTGGTTCAATAGCCTATTCTTATTATCAATCGGGCTAAAACAAGTCAGGCTTACGGATGCTACAGCAGTTAAAAAAGCAATTTCCTTTCCACATTTAACATAGCATGATAACACTATGCACAGCAGCAATAACATGCATGAGCCTATCAGACATGACCATGCATGTTCCGTATGGTATCCCCCGCTAAACTTTCGTATTATTACGAATGGTATGATTATCATAACGCTTTCCCTAATGCGTCCCATACAGGCTCCAACCCCTGCAGCCAGCAGCAAAGGAGACAAAGATAAAAAGACACTATATACAGCATATTGATATAACTCTTTGTCCGTTTCCTTTACCACCTCACATCTAATCAGCCAGTCTGTTACCGCTCCTGCACATTTTTCCATCATTTCGTTCTCCTGTATCTTGCCAGTTCTTTTGGTGCTTTTGGCTGGTATATAATACAGCATGATGCGGAATTTGCATCTGCACGCAAGAATGTATTTAACGCCGATGCCACCCCTTTTGCAACTGATTTTGATACCTTATGCTTCATTGCACTTCTCCTCCTCTCTATTCGGATTATCATTGATTTCACATTGATAATACACGATTTTTGTACAATAAACGAGTCCTTTTGCATGAAAGAAACAATTTATGCATGCTTTGGGATAAAACCAGGCTTTTGGCGCAAAAAATATATGTGATACAGAAAATATCATGCACTATTTTATGTTTTTTATATTTGTTGCAGAACTATTCTGCATCACATTCTTTGTTCTTTTTAGTTCTATTGATAAAATACAAGTGGGAGGTGGATTAAGTGAATTTTCAATACAGTGAAATGGGAAGCCGTATAAAAATACGCCGCAAGGAATTAAGAATAAAACAGGCAGAGCTGGCAGAATCTCTTGAAATATCAAACAATCACATGTCATCGATAGAAAATGGAAGACAGAAGCCAAGCATGGATATTTTTATCGGGATTTGCAAACATCTTAATGTTACGCCGGATTACCTCCTGCTTGGGACAATGCACGCTTATAATGTCCCACAGGATATTCTGGATAAATTACGCTTATGCAATCAGTCGGATATAGAACTTGCTAAAGACTTTATTGAACTTCTTGTAAAAAGAAATAACAAAAACAACTATATTCCTTTATGATTTATCATTTCCTATCGATTTCTATTTATAGGTTTCTCTATGCGATTTTCCCTTTCTTCACATTTTATCCCAAAATCTGCAAAAAAATGTCTTTTCATACAGTTTCTATATATTTCCCAACTCATGTGTTATATAATAGTAATGTTATTTATCAATAAACAAACTGTAAATGAGGTTAAAATGCGAATACTTATCTGCGATGATGATCCTTTGGTGATCGAACAGCTAAAAAAATACTGTAAAAATTTTTTTGATAAAATCCATGTGAAATGTCCTGAACTGTCCTGCTTCTCCGATGGGGAGTCTTTATTGTCTGACAAAGGCGACAAAGATATTCTTTTTCTTGATATAGAAATGCCTGGAATGAACGGCATTTATGTGGGAAATGAATTAAAAAGGGCAAACAGCAGCATTATCATTTTTATTGTGACTTCTTATTCTGAATATCTTGATGAAGCCATGCGCTTTCAGGTATTCCGTTATCTGTCAAAACCTGTAGATAAACAGCGTTTCTTCCGAAATATGAAAGATGCGGTTGAACTATACAATACTATGACAATCAAAATACCGATTGAAACAAAGCAGGGTATACACACCCTTCCTGCTTCCGACATCATTGCAATAGAAGCACAGGCAAGAAAAGTAATCGTACATACAACCCTGTGTGATTTTGAATCCGTCCATAATATGCAGCACTGGCTGAAAGAACTTCCTAAAAACTGTTTTTTCCAGACGCACCGCAGCTTCATTATTAACTTTGAACATATCACGGATTTTGACCATACCCTTGTCAATATGGACGACAATCAGATCCGCGCTTATCTGACAAAAAGAAAATACAATGCATTTAAAGAAGCCTACCTTCTTTATCTTGAAAGTACGAGGTAAACCAAATGAACAATGCTGTTTGTTATTTTTTTACTTTTCTGATAGAAGCAGTAATACTTTGGCAGTATTCCTCTAACCTTTTTACTGCTAGGCGCAGACCGTGGATACAATTTGCAATGCTTTTCACTTTTTATTTTGCAATGTTTGCCATATCCCTGCTGGAATATAAGTGGCTGAATATGGCATTATATTTTGTCATGAATTTTATTTTCCTGCTTGCCCAGTATGATCTCAAATGGTATTCTGCGTTGTTTCATTCCGCTGTTTTAGCTGCCGTTATGGGAATGTGCGAATTAACCGTATACAGTACGCTTGAACGTTTCTCGCCTCATTTCCTTACAGAATCCGGACAGTTTCAAAATATGATACTTTTTATTATTTTCAGCAAAACGATATTTTTTACCATTGTATATATCTTGATTCATTTATTGAAAGGGCAGCAGACGCAGAAGCAGCATCATGACAAATCTGTCCTGCTTCTGATTTTTATTCCCATAACCTCTGTCTTTATCATGCTTACATTGGTAAACGTCAGTGATTCTTTCCTTCTTTCTCCCCCCTTAAAAGGAATGGTCACGCTAAGCGCCTTTTTCCTGCTGATAAGCAACCTGCTTGTATTTGGCATCAACCAGTACAACCTGAAAAAAAACATAGAATTTACACAGATGCAGTTGCTGCTTCAAAAAGAGTCTAACTCTACTGAATATTATGAAATGCTGCGCCTGCAAAACGAAAACCAGCGCATTTTAATCCACGATATAAAGAAGCATCTGCACTCCATCGATGTGCTGAACCAGCAGAAAGAACATGATAAGATAGATGCGTACCTGCACCAACTGATCTGTTCTTCTGACTTAAAAGAATCCGCCCGACTATGTGATCATGCAATGCTTAATTCCATTTTATGCCGCTATATGCAGCAGTGTACTGACAGCCACATAGCTTTTCATGCCGACATACGAAGCGGAACAACGGATTTCATTGCTGACAATGATCTTACCTCATTATTCTGCAATCTGCTCGATAATGCTGTAAAAGCGGCTGAAACCATTCCAGAATCATTTATTGAAATCAGTGCCGGCAAAAAAGGAAAAACTCCATTTACAGTTTTGACAGTCATTAACTCCTGCCGGACAAATCCTTTCACAACAGAAAATGGTAGTCCAACTATAAGTGTCCCCCATAGCAATAAGCATGGTTTCGGACTGAAAAGCATTCGCAAAATTGTCGGTAAGTACAATGGGAATATGCAGATATACTACAACTCCGACACACTGACGTTCCATGCAGTCATTATGTTAA
Organism: uncultured Lachnospiraceae bacterium; assembly: GCA_910586585.1. Classification (GTDB taxonomy): domain Bacteria; phylum Bacillota; class Clostridia; order Lachnospirales; family Lachnospiraceae; genus COE1. Next base: position 1,123 of record CAJUKA010000131.1, on the reverse strand, counting down.
AGCAGCAGGGATTATGAAAAATTATAATCCCTGCTACTTCTGGGGAACACTTTTCTTCACTCCAAAAAGTTTCCTCTGGTAACTCCGCTATCTCGCCCCTTTATCGTTCTGCCTTGCCTGATGCAAACCCGATTCAGATTTTCCAGCTCTTCTTCCTGTGTCAGCAAACGAATGCCATCCTTTATTATTTTTATGATGATATTACCGAATATACAAGCGATGAGCCTTGACATTCTGGAACTGGTGAAGATAGCTTTTATTGAAAAACGAAAACATACCCGACAGCAGCTTCTATGCTTTTCGTAAAGTTAGTGCATATACTGTCAATCCCCGCAGTTCCAAAAATATTATGGCGTGTGCTTGTTCACTGAAATAAAATAAATCAAACGCGTCCTCCTCGTTTGCTGTTATAAACAGATAGATTTTATGCCAAGGGCGGTATACTTTGAATCTTTCTTTCTGATTGACCCACTTTTCAAAACCCGGGAAAAATGTCTGTGCAGGTTCTTCCTGATGGCTTCGATTGTAGGCATCGATATAGCCGCGCAGAAAAATATTCGTCTGTGTCAACGATTTCTCTCCTGTCATCAAGTATGGGCGATTCTTTATCATCGTCAGTACTTTCCATAATGGTAAAACTCATGATGATACTGTGGATTTCTGAATGTAATCTGATTTGATCTCTTCGAGAAACTGTATTAATTTCTGGTATTTTTGCTGTATTTCCAATTTGTGAAATTCTATTTTTGCATGTTTGTACGTTGGATTTTTCTTTAGAATACCTGCTAAAATTTTCTTCGCAGATGCGGTCTCTTTTTCCTGTATCAGATACATGGCGTATTGAAACGCGACTTTTTCATTGTTGCTGTTTTTCTGATAGGATCGCGTCAGGAAATAATTGGCTAAATCAAATTGTTTGCGCGCAAAATAGCATTCATAGAGACGCGCATATGTCTTAAAATGTTCTTCCATCAAGGCTGATTTTAGATAGTATTTGATTGCAGTTTCGAGTTGGTTTTCTTGTCTGTACACCTCTGCCTTACAGTAATAATAGTAGCTGTCCTTTTCCATTTTTATAATCCGCCTTTCTGCGAAAGGCACCAATGCGTCATGAAACGTGTTG
>CAJUKA010000130.1 GCA_910586585.1 uncultured Lachnospiraceae bacterium | reverse complement strand
TATTACAGCAAAATAGTGAATTTTGAAATCATAGGATTTTTGAGGGAAAATTTTTCTATAGAATATAGAAATATATCAAAATTAAATTTAGATAGTTACATAATTATTCCATATCCGAAAAAGCTATGGAACGTAAAGAATGATTTTATGTTTGAAGGAATTCTATATTTTGCAATGGTAAACTGTTATATTTTGCCGCATGTAGATGAAATTAGCTTATTGAAAGAAGTAAAAGAAATAGCAGACGGGACAGGATTTACTGACTTTGCATTGGTTGGAATTGAAAATTTCCAGCTTCAAAATATACAATTATTGTTGCTTGCACAAGACTATCGGGGAGTCATTATTTTGGCGTTGCTGGGCCTGTTTGTTGTTGTCAGTGCTATAGGAACGGGGATATTTTCGCGTATTCTAAAATACAGTGGTTCAAGAAATATTAAGAGGAGATATAAAGCGTTTTTTCTATTTTATGTAATAGTTCCCAATGGGATTGCAGCTATTTTAGGAATTCTTTTTTCCGCTCTGTTTCTGAAGAAAGTTTTTATGGTTTGTATTTTGGTAGAAGTCATGTCTTTGATGCTGACATGCATAGGGATTTACTTTATAAATAAAAAGGGTGTAAAACGTACAAAAAGGGGTACATTCAAATGAAAAAACACTTTTGTGTTGGTTTAATGGGTATAACGCTTTTGGTTACATTATGATGTTGTGTCCATTATTTACAAAGATGATTCGAAGGATATTTTTTACTTCTTTCATCAAGACGTTAAATGTTACCTGGAAACACCAGAAGGCAGTGTTTACCCAAATGCAGATTTCGTCACAGGCGTTATTGAATCTTCGGAAGAACTTTAAGTAAAATCAGTTCATATCCGTGAACCATATGAATGGCAGTTAGAACTTGAAAAGGAAGCCCAGACATTTGATACTATATTTTTGTTCAACAAAAAGCAAACTTGCAATTACTTTGCAAATTATAGTTCAGCCTTTCAAAGAAACAAAATGTAAGGTATAATAGTAATGTAAATGAAGTAAAGTTTGAAAGTAAACTTTCGGGGGGATACATATGAAGAAAGAATACAGCAAATTCTTGCTTAGGCTGCCAACGATAATCACTGTGCTGGCGTTATTGGTCTTTGTTGGAATACCGGTTTCTATCTATTTGCATGATAGAGTCGTCTTTGCGAATCCTAACAATGCGATTATGGAGGATTACTGGATGATAAGTTTACCCAAAAAGAGTGAAATGAAACAGATTATGAAAGAACACACTCCTTATGGGCCGCATGGAGAAGCGACACACCACAGCATCTATGAAGTGAAACGAAGCAAAATACAGTTTACGTTCCGCGCTGACCCAAGCGCAGAGATAGAGGATGCATGCAAGGCATACTGTGACAAGCTTGAAACGCAGAGTAGTGATGTACCTGATTTTTCGCAAAAATACAGCTGGTTTTTAAGCGAAAAAAATCAGGATACACTGATACTGCTGTATTTTTCTGAACTTGGGGAATTCCATATATTTGAGGTATTTTTTTGAGATTGCATTAGAAGAAATTTTCAAAATATAATGTGCTACAAAAATCTGATAAATTTGAAGTCGTGACATCATTCAATCAAGCCATATACGTAGATGATTTTAAAGGTGATACTGCTTGCAACAAACTTATCGTTTTTTCTATTTTATGTAATAGTTCCCAATGGGATTGCAGCTATTTTAGGAATTCTTTTTTCCGCTCTGTTTCTGAAGAAAGTTTTTATGGTTTGTATTTTGGTAGAAGTCATGTCTTTGATGCTGACATGCATAGGGATTTATTTTATAAATAAAAAGGGTGTAAAACGTACAAGAAGAATCAAGGTTGGTTGAAAAAAGGCACAATGTAAAGTATAATGGGAATATAAATTAAGTAATATATGAAGGAGAATGAGTTGATGAAAAAAGTTACCAACATTATTCGCTTCTTTACAATGTTTGTTTTTTTGCTTCTCATAATCTCTGGATGCCAGTCAGAGCCAGAGGTGCTTTCTGAAAGTGAAGTTGAGGTGTTTAATACAGAGTTTTTTAATGGCGGAACAGACAACATGAATAATATGCTTCTGTCCAGTGAATATAGCAGACCAGAAGAAATTAATTTGTTTGAGCTATTTTATAATGGCATGAAAGGTGCGTATGCACAGATTTCAGAGGCGGAACTGGCAGCTTTGACAGAACTTTGCATGGATGCGCCTTATTTGGATATTATGAAAATTACTGCGGAAGAAATGGATGCTTTTTTGCAGAAGAACATGGGTATTGGTTTAGAACAAACACAGAAGACAGGTTTGGACAGCTTTTATTATTTAGAGGAGTATGACTCCTATTATTTAGTGCATGGTGATACCAATTTTGCATGGTGTACGGTTGTATCTGGAACCTGGATAGATGATAATATGCTTGAAATGGAGTACGAAAAAGAGTATGAAGAAGGGCGCTGGATAGTCACTTTGCAAAAAACAGAGACAGGATATTTATTTGTTTCTAATGTACATTCAGCGGATGGAGATAAATGATAATTTTAGAATTAGAGACATTATGAGAAAAAATTTGTAGCGTTGAATATTTTGAATGATTTTATATTAACCTGAAGAATGAATGGAGGTGCATTCAAATGAAAAAACAGTTTTGTGTTGGTTTAATGGGTATAACGCTTTTGTTTACAGGCTGTGGGGCGGCAGAAGCTCCCAAAGCTACAGTAGTGGATACAAAAATAGACATACAAAAAGAATTGGAAAGTGAAACTGCTATGGAAGATAATAATTTTTCGATAGACAAAGAAAATATTTTCGCAATACAGCTTAATGTATCTCGGATAAAAGACAGAAAGAGCAGTTTTCAAAAAATTACAGATGGATTAGAGCAGACGGTAGTACCCCAAAATAAGACAGATACCATACAAAAATCTGACGATTATGATGTTGTATCTATTATTTATGGGGATGGTTCGAAGGATATCTTTTATTTCTTTCAGCAAGGAGATATGTGGTACATGGAAACACCAGAAGGCAGTGTTTACCAAAATGCAGATTTCATCACAGGTATTATCGAATCCTCGGAAGAACTTGAAGTACAATCAGTTCATATCCGTGAACCATATGAGTGGCAGTTAGAACTAGAAAAGGAAACCGAAAAGTTTGATATCTCCTTTTGGTTTAAGCAAAAGGTCTATTATAATATCAATGAGGGCGCTATGACATTGGAAGAGGCCATAGATGATGCGAGGCAATCCGTGAAAACAGAGATGGTGCTGTATCAGTATGCATTAAAAGAAGGCTATGGTCTGACAGAACAGGAAAAGCAGGAGGCTTTGCAGAAAGAAATAGATCAGGCAAAGCGCGCAGAAAATTATAACGAGATTAAGGAACAATATTTAGCACAGGGACTAAGTTTTGAGGAATCTCTTGAAAAACAAAAGGAAAGCATTGCTATGAGCAGAGCGGCTGACAGGCTGTACAATGCAAAATATGAAGAGTTTCGGCATGGAAAGGATAAAATTGGAAATACAGTCTGCGAGACAGTTACGGAGTACTGGAATGCATTTCTCATGGAAGAGATGTGGCCACAGATGGAAAATTATGACCTTGGTGAATATGAAACGCAGCTTGATGCCGCAGAAGAACAAATAAAGAATAATTTGGAAATGTAGAACAAACAAGGGGCTGTCGGGAAATTGTATTTCCCGACAGCCCCTTGTTTTTAGTACAGAGGCCCTATTTGCTGGCAGCAGAAAGTATTTTATCAATCTCTGCAAGCAGTCTGTTTTTTTCGGCAGGTTTTAGAAAATAGCCTGCTGGCTTTAATTTCAGTACAGCTTCAATATTGGCGCGGTCATTGATGGCTGTAAGGAAAATAACAGGAATGTCTTTTAGATCGTTATCTGCACGAATCATTTCCAGCGTCATTTTTCCGTCGCAGATTGGCATTTCATAGTCCAATAAAATTAAATCGGGCCGTTTTTTTCCGATAGAAGTCATTGCCTGTGCTCCAGAAATTGCAAGAGTAACTTCATAATATTCTTCGAGCATAGCTTTCATAGTCCGAAGTGCGGTGCCGCTGTCGTCCACGACTAAAATACATTTTTTATCGGCTGTTTTGCGTTTCTGTTCTGCGGCATCTTTTTCGACATCTTTTTCATTGACACCAAGCTTTTTGCATATGGAGTCCATAATTACAGTGTTTTCTACTGGACGAATTAAATTTTCAAATTGGCTATTTTCGTAATATTTGAAAAAGGTGCTGCTTTCTTCCTTTGTTCCAATTGTTAGAACGGGAGTTTGTGCGTATTGATCGCTTAGCATAAAAAATATAGAAGTGTCAATATCATATGCGCCGATTAGACTAATCAAAACCAAATCAGGTTTTACGATTTTTAGCATTCCCTCTAAAACACCTGCATTTTCGGAACAAAGCTGTACATGGAAAAATTGCGATAGAAATTGATTCATTTCCTTGACCACATTGTTTAGTTTTCCAATCAATAAGATTTTTTTCATCGTTATATGTTCTCCTTCAACCACTGTTACTTTGTTTTACAGTTTTATTTGCTCCAGAATTTGATCTGCAATTCGGTCTGTTTCATCTGGATCAAGATTTGTTACGGATTCGGCAAGTTTTTGGATATTGTTTGCCATTTCATCTGAATATTTGTATGTCTGCAATTCAGCAATCAACAGATCAGCTTTGTCAATATCCATTTCCTGCATACTGAAACGTATCATTTCTACAAGAGCCTGGATGACAGAAGTATCTGTCATTTCTTTTTTGGCAGAATTTTCAATGCCAAAAACACCCTGAAGTTTTTGGTGATAACTGCGCCAATTCTCCATAAATATTGGGGTTACAGACATAATGATGTCTTTATTTTGTTCTCTTGCTGCATGTTCTAGTAGCTGCGCAATACCAGACAGAGGTAAAATGCCTACGGTTGCTGACAAACCTTTCATGGCATGTACCTGAATTCGATAGGATTCAAATTGATTGAATTCTTCAACCTGAACAAATGCCTGTGTCAAAGTATCGGCAGCAGAATCAATCTGGGCATAAAACTGTTTTATTGTATATTCCAACAGGCTCATATCTTGCAGATGCCGCCAAGCATAATGCCAGTCTAAACCTTCTACTTGAGGAAGTTCTTCAAAAGATTCCTCTATGATAGCAGTATTTTTTCTAAAAGATTCCTGCGCATTGCAGTCGGGATCGGGGCCCGCTTCCTTTAATAGTGTCTGCGGCAGCATCGTTTGAATCATATGTTCAAGCTTATCTGGAACAATTGGCTTAGAAAGAAAACCATCAAACCCTTCTGATAAGTATTTTTCCTTTGCTCCAGATATGGCATTTGCAGTCAGCACAATAATAGGTGTTTCTTCACAAGGAAAATTGAAAAGCGCCTTTATGCGGTGAAGCGTTTCGATTCCGTCCATTTCGGGCATCATATGATCCAAGAAAATTAGGTCATAATAATTTGCTTGAACGAGTTCTAGGCATTCCATGCCACTTTGGGCGTCAGTCACTTGAATTTGTGTTTTTTTGAGCAAATTGCAGAATACCTTACGATTGACTGCATTATCATCTACGACCAAAATCTTTGCATCTGGTGCATAGAGGGTAGGTTGGTAATTGTAATTTTCTACGCTTTGCTGTATTCTGGTTTTGAAATCTCCGATTGGGGCGGCATCTACTATCTTTTGCTGCAGTTCAAAATAAAATTTTGACCCTGTTCCATAAATACTTTCAACCTGCAGCTTGCTGCCTAATAGAGAAAGAAGCTGGATAGTAATACTCATACCGAGTCCAGTGCCTTCAATGTTGCGGTTTTTGTTCTCCTCAATTCGCTCAAATTCTGCAAAAAGTTTCGGTAAATCTTCTTCTTTGATGCCGGTTCCAGTGTCTTCCACTTCAAATTTAAGATGGACAATTTGATTTATTTTGCGACTTTGCACACGCAGCCATACAGTTCCTTCGGGTGTATATTTGACTGCGTTTGTAAGCAGGTTTGTAAGTACTTGGCGGATACGGACATCATCACCGTACAATTGACAAGGAATTTCAGGGTCAACTTCCACTTCAACCTGGATATTTTTTGCTTTTGCACGTTGAGAAGTCATATTAACTAAATCATGTATCAGGCTGCTGAAGTCGTATTCGACAGGGACAATCTCCATCTTACCAGAATCAATCTTGGACAAATCCAGGATATCATTAATCAGCGACAGAAGCGTTTGCCCGGCCATATAGATATCCATTGCATATTCTTTTATCGTCTGTTCTTTTGACTCACGCAATATCATTTCATTCATTCCGAGTATGGCATTAATTGGAGTACGAATTTCATGGGACATTTGTGCGAGAAACTTTCCTTTGGCTTCATTTGCAGTCTGGGCTTCATGCCGTGCTGCATCAGCCTCTTGTTTGGCTTGTGCCAGCAAGGTGTTTTGCTGTTGGGCCATTGTTATTTTTTCATGCAGAAGCTGTGCGGTTTCCTCTGCGTCTGCCCGATATTCTTTTGCAAGCTGCAAAGTATGTATCGCAGCCATCATAATAGAAAAAACAGTCATACTGTATTGTACGGATACTGTACTGTAGGCGTCTGCATAGAGGAGATGGTCTATCAGCGCAATCGTTTCACCAACAAGCAATAGTAAAACAGGAAAAACGGACACAATTATCTGGAAGAGCTTGTTTCTGGAATGAAACTGTATCAAACTGATAATAACGATAATACAGACAATACACATTTCTGCAATGGACAGCAATACCATATTTTGCAGATTCTGTATCCCCATTTGGTGCAGTAGTATCTGTATTACAGCGTTCATGTTTACATAGGAAAGCAGGATGGAAAAACGGCGCGGATATCTGTTTTGGAAATTTTGCTCATAATAACGCGCCAAAAATATCGGAAGCAGCAGCAAAAAATATTCCTGCATGACATATGCTTCCTGAATGTTATAAAAGAGGCTTAGGGTATTTGTTCCAATAAAACAAAAAGTTCCTGCGGTTAAGCCATATAGTCCTAAAAACAATTCGCCGCGAATGGGATGGTTCGTACATCGTCGTATCAGCGCCAGCATAAACATAATAATTGCCATCATCACCATCAGCAGACAGCAGCTAATGTCGGTAATATTGTTTCCAACCAATCCAATCATGACCATTTCACGTGTCTCAATTTTTACGTCGCTGATTGATACTGTGTCAGAATAAGGAGAAGACAGTTCTATCCAAAGATCGCCCTTTTTGAATGAAAGGGGAAGATTGACAATATTTTCATGGACGCCAAAAGAATCAGAAGTCCCTAAGCTATATTGATAGAGGATTGCGCCATCAATAATCACACGAATATTTGTATCAGTAGATGTAAAATTTAAGGCCATGCCGGCATAATCATCAGACAAAGTATTTCTGAAAACAATAATATCGTCAGTAATGAGTTTTCCAGTATACGGAAGGCTGACTTCCTGATAATTTTTATTTGCTAGAGCATCTTCGACCTGTTTTAATATGGGGTCCTGGTTATCAAGTTCTGTTTTAGGAATTTTTGAACTGTCAAATGAAGTCATAATCCAGCTTTGATTTAGGTAAATTTCAACTTGATTTGGCGCAATCGCCTCTGTATCATCATACTCAAACTGGAATAGCGCAATCGTCATAAAAACAAGTGTAAAGAAAATAGAAATCCAGGTAAGTATACGCAGAATCTTTCTTTTGATTTCTGGTGTTAGAGATATATTTAATTGATTTTTTTCGGATGTATTTTTCAATGTATTCTCCAATTTTTAGATTTACAAGAACATTTTCCAAACCTACTTTAGCACTCATTTTAGCACAATTTGGCTTATTTCTCAATATTTGTTGAGGGAATCTTTTGTAAGAAGGGCAAAGTTCGTTACTTTTCACACCCGCGCCATGCACTTGCTGCATGGCGTCGGAGCAAGCGCCAAAATGCGTGCTTTTTAGCATTTTGTGTGCATCAATTGTTGCAATTCACACCGAAATCGTTGTAAGTATATGTGAAATCTGGCGTAAGTGTGAATTGTAACCAAAGTTCTGGGCTGAAGTGTTTACTAACTATTTCGCATTCTAAGGAAAAATCCCAGTACAGCAATTGCTGTACTGGGATTTTTGAAACACTATTCTCAAAAAAGCAGTTTATCTAATTGATATTAGATAGCTTCATGGAATGTACGAGAGATAACGTCTGCCTGCTGTTCTGGTGTTAACTTGATGAAGTTAACAGCATATCCAGATACGCGGATTGTCAACTGAGGGTAATTCTCAGGATGCTTCTGTGCATCTAATAATGTGTCTCTGTTTAATACGTTTACATTGAGATGATGGCCGCCCTTTGTAGCATATCCATCCAATAAAGATACTAAGTTATCAACCTGTGCTAAATTTTCTGCCATAATTGTTTTACCTCCTAAAAATTAAAATAGAATCTATTCATTATCATCCAATCCTTCATGCAGCGTAGGGACACTGCATGCCATAGGATTGCGGGAACAGTCTGTACAGCCAAGTGTCTGTACTTCTTTTGTGGAATCAACAGCCTCGTTTACGTCAACATTGAAATGTCCAACAGCTTTGTCACTGGAAAATCCTGCGTCGAGCTGTGCAACAAGGTCATCAACCATTGCGTTTTCATTCATGTATCCACCTATTCCTTAATTAGTTGTTGCTTAAATCAAGTTCAATATCTCCTGAGAATACTTTTGCTTCCTTACCAAGAGCGTTTGGAATAATTGTAAAGGTATTGGAGATACCATCCTGTGCATCCTTAAATGGAAGCTTAGATACAGAAGATAAAGATGCTACTGCACCATGAGTATCACGTCCATGCATTGGGTTTGCACCTGGAGCAAATGGCTGGCCTTTCTTACGTCCATCTGGTGTATTTCCTGTAGCCTTACCATAGGTTACGTTGGAAGTAATTGTAAGGATGGAAGTAGTAGGAATACCATTTCTATAGGTATGATGTCTTCTAACAGCCGTCATAAATTTATGAACGATATCCTGTGCGATTAAATCTACGCGGTCGTCATCATTACCATATTTCGGGAAGTCGCCTGTTGTCTTGAAGTCAACGATAATGCCGTCTTCATCACGAACAACCTCAACCTTTGCATATTTGATTGCTGATAAAGAGTCAGCTACGATAGAAAGACCTGCAACACCTGTTGCGAAGTATCTCTTAACATCTCTGTCATGAAGAGCCATTTCTGCTCTCTCATAGCAGTATTTATCATGCATATAGTGGATAATGTTCAGTGTATTTACATATACATCTGCCTGCCATTCGATCATGTCGATGAATTTGCTCATAACATCATCATAATCAAGTACATCACCTGTTACAGCGCGATATTTTGGTCCAACCTGTTTCTTAGTAACTTCGTCTACACCACCGTTCAAAGCATAGAGCAAGCATTTAGCGAGGTTTGCACGAGCACCAAAGAACTGCATTTCCTTACCAACTACCATAGAAGATACGCAGCAAGCAATTGCATAGTCATCACCATGAGTAGCTCTCATCAGGTCATCATTCTCATACTGGATAGAAGAAGTCTGAATAGACATCTTTGCACAGTATCTCTTCCAATTTTCAGGAAGTCTTGTAGACCAAAGAACAGTTAAGTTTGGCTCTGGGCTTGGTCCAAGGTTTGTCAAAGTATTTAAGTAACGGAAAGACATTCTTGTAACAAGAGGACGGCCGTCAACACCAACACCACCAAGAGACTCTGTTACCCATACAGGATCGCCAGCGAAAATCTGGTTGTATTCTGGTGTACGTGCAAATTTAATGCAGCGAAGCTTCATGATAAAATGATCAACAAACTCCTGAATCTGCTCCTCTGTGAATGTTCCGTTCTTTAAGTCTCTTTGTGCATAGCAGTCAAGGAAAGTAGATGTACGTCCAAGAGACATCGCAGCACCGTTCTGCTCTTTAACTGCACATAAGTATCCGAAATAGGTAGCCTGAATCGCTTCCTGTACGTTTGTAGATGGCTTAGAAATGTCGCAGCCATAAGAAGCAGCCATTTCCTTCATCATTTTAAGAGCAACGATCTGTTCAGAAATTTCTTCACGAAGACGAATAATATCATCTGTCATAACGCGTCCTGTAGAATCCTTCTGATCCAGTTTATCTTCGATCAATCTGTCAATACCATAAAGTGCAACACGTCTGTAATCACCGATGATACGTCCGCGGCCATAAGCATCAGGAAGACCTGTGATAATGTGTGAAGAACGGCAAGCTCTCATTTCCTGATTGTAAGCATCGAAGCAGCCAGCGTTATGTGTTTTTCTGTGTGTTGAGAAAAACTCGCTGATTTCAGGATCTACTTCATAACCATTGTCTGAGCAAGCTTTCTCTGCCATTCTGATACCGCCATATGGCTGTAAAGAACGCTTGAAAGGCTTATCTGTCTGGAAACCAACAATTGTCTCCTTGTTCTTATCGAGGTATCCCGGGCCATGAGATGTAATGGTAGAAATAACCTTTGTGTCCATATCAAGAACACCGCCGGCTTCTCTTTCTTTCTTCTGAAGATCAAGAACCATACCCCATAAATCCTTTGTGTTCTGTGTAGGTCCGGCTAAGAAAGACTCATCCCCATCATACTGCTCGAAGTTCTTCTGAATGAAGTCGCGCACGTTAATTTCGCTTTCCCATTTGCCACCTACAAAATCTTTCCATTCTGGTCTCATTTTGC
>CAJUKA010000129.1 GCA_910586585.1 uncultured Lachnospiraceae bacterium | reverse complement strand
AAATGCGGCAAATGCGGTTATGCGCTAACAATCCGTAAGGCGAAAACAAAGTGGGAACGCTACTTTGTTTGCAGCCAGTCGGGAAGCCGTGGAAGCAACTGTACCGGGGCGGGTTGTACGGTTTATGCAGCCGTTTTGGAAGAATATATGCTTGGCGCAATCAAAGAAAGACTGTCGGAATTTTCAGCTCTCAAAGAGAGCTTACTCTCCTGCCTATCTGACACAGGAGAAGAACAAACAAACATGACGAAAAAAATCCGTCTGACACAGATTGAGGAAGAAATCGAAGAGCTTCTCTCCAAAGTGTCCGGGGCAAGCGGCGTTCTGATGAAGTACATAGACGAAAAAGTATCAGAACTGGACGCAGAGCGGAAAGCCTTGCAGGAAGAAATCGTTACGGAAAATGTCACAGACGCAGAGGGCAGATTGAAGCAGATAACCAATCATGTGAAAACATGGGAAACGTTCTCTTTCGAGGACAGACAGGCAGTAGTTGATACGCTTATCAAAGTTATTCGCATTGCAGACGGAAACATTGAAATCACATGGAACATTTAACAATTAATCACGAAAGTCTAAGACACATAGTTTTGAAGAAAATTTAATAAAAATCTGTTGATAAGCCAATACTAAATACCGTATAATGTATAATAAAGAAAATAACCGAAAGGAAGTGATACTATGGCACCTGCAGCACAGGCAATCAGAAATCAGGAAATCCTTAAAACTGAATATTCCGAAAAAGCAGCCATAGGCGCGTTATATGACGAACTCTCCAAAGGAATAGACAGCATGAAAAAAGGCGATGTCTATACAATTGATGAAGCATGGGAGGAAATTGACAAAATATAATGCCGGATAAACCAAGGAAATATAAAATCGTAATATCCAAAGATGCTCTCTTGGATATTAAGTCAACAAAAAAGTATATTCTCGACACCTTCAAATATCGGGAATATGCGGAAAACTTTTCAAAGAAGATAAAGAAGGCAATCAAAGAACTGGATTCCTTCCCCAAAGGCTATGAAGCTACGGGATATGTGATCGAAGGATTAAACATTTATTTCAAACCTTACAGTACATATTTAATCTTCTTTGTCGTGGAGGATTCCACCATTACAGTAATCCGGGTCTTGAAAGACCGTATGTATTGGCAATCCATTATCAAGAAAATGCAGAAAATCAACAGATAGATTTACTTCAATCCTCTCGTTTTGGTGAAGCCCTGCGTATCGCGCAGGAAAATCTTGATTCAAGGAATTTCTATGCGTTTAACCCTGAATTCGACAAATAATTTCTTGAACGCAGCCACATATCAAAAGAGTACCATCAGCGATAGCTGTTGGTACTCTTTTGGCGCACATTGGCATCTTAAGGAAGGACTATAATAATCAAAATTATTTTTATTTTATAGAAATTTAAAATAATTAATCAAATTGTCAAAAATATTTTAAGAATATTTCTATAAAATATTGTCAAAGTCCGCAAAATATTTTATGATAAGGTTATGCAAATCACATTATGATGCTGGCCATACAAAAACCATAAAGAAGACAGCAGTATTATGTTAAAGGTAAGGAGAAGATTGAATGAATTTTACAAATAAGAAAACAGCCCTTATAAAATCTATTTCCGAGTTAAAGGATGCTGACTATTCTAAAGTACCGGAATTGAATGGAATTTACAGAAGATTGTCGAAAGGAAGAAAACAATTTGCAGATATATTTGATAAAAATATAAAAGCAGTTATGCAGATAAGTTCTTTGGATTTGACAATGAAACACCAAATAGATAAAGTAAAAGGCATATCAAAGAAAGTGGCTAAAGCAACAGAAATCATATTTGGTTCTGGTAGTATGGGCAGTGGTGGAATGTCAAATAATAAACATGAGGAACTGACCAATAATATTATAGAAGCTGCTTCTGAAACAGAAAATGTTTACAGAAAAATAGAAGCTGCTCAAAACGAACTGACCACGATTAAAGATTTTTCCAATCAGACAATCGAAGCATCAAAGGAAATGCAAAAGGATATGGATTCTCTGCTGGAAATGATAAAACATATGAATGATGTCATTTCTGGAATTGATACGATATCCCTTCAGACAAGTCTGCTTGCATTAAATGCTTCTATTGAAGCTGCGAGAGCAGGCGAAGCCGGAAAAGGGTTTTCTGTTGTCGCAGAAGAGATTCGGGGATTGGCAGAGGAAACGCAGCAGTTGACACAGAATATGGTTGGCTTTGTTGAGAGCATCAAAGAGGCATCACAGAAAAGTGTTGGAAGTGCCACAGAGACAATCAATATTCTTGGAACGATGACAGAAAAAATTGAAAATGTGTGGGAGCTGAATGATGAAAATCAGAATCATGTTTCAAAGGTGAATGAAACAATGAGTTCGATTGCGGCTGTCAGTGAAGAAATCAGCAGTTCTATGACAGAGATGGAAAACCAGCTTCGAGAGAGCGCCAATTTTATGAACAGTGTGAGTGACGATTTGATAAAGATTGTCCAGCCCATTGTTGGAATAGAGGAGACACTGGATAAAACAGTAAAAGAGATGGGTGTTATGACAGAAGATGCATTCTTCCATTTGGAAAATGCAGAATTTGCTCAATATATGGCAAGCGCTATTACAGCGCATACCACATGGATTGAAAATATGAAAAAAATGGTACAGGGCCGTACAATGGTTCCATTGCAGTTAGATGCAACCAAGTGTGGTTTTGGACATTTTTACTATGCTATGACGCCAAATATACCACAAGTGCTGCCAATATGGAATGCACTTGGAGATAAACATATCAAATTTCATAAGTATGGAGAATATGTCATTCAGGCTTTAAATGAAGGAAATCATGCAAAAGCACAGCAAATATATCAGGAAGCAGAAAATTATTCCAAAGAACTGATTTCCGATATGCAGAGAATACGACAGCTTGCAAGAGGATGATTACATAATTTATAGGAATCAATAAAATCTTTTAAAATATAGTTGAATCTGTAGTTGATATAGATTATAATGAGAGTGAAAAAGAGTAAAGATTTTCCATATATTAAAATTTGCAGTACAAATGCAGTATTGTGAAGGAAGGAGTGATTTTATGAGTATCACAAAGATTAATTCTGTGACAGGATATGGTCGTATAGCAAGCGGAAAACGTATCAACAGAGCGGCGGACGATGCGGCAGGCATGGCAATAGCCAATAAACTCAAAGCGAATGCAAAGAGCCTGAATGTAGCAACAAAAAATACCAGAGAAGGTATTCATGTTACACAGATAGCAGATGGCGGATACGACAGCATTATGGATCGGCTGCAAAGTATCAGAGAGCTTGCGATTAAGTCAATGAACGGAACAAACAGCGCATCAGACAGACAGAGTATACAAGATCAAATCAATCAGCAGATGGCGGGGATTGATGAGTCTGCCAGAAATACTGTCTACAATGAAATGAAGCTGATGGATGGAAGCTATGCAACGGTTGAGATAGCAAGCAATCCGACAGGAAAAGGCAGTGAAATCAAACTTGAAAGTGCGAGACTTGACGCAATTGGAATTTCAGGATTTGATGTAACAGGCGGAAATCCGGACTTAGATATGATTGACAGAGCAATTGAAAAAGTCAGCGCAGATAGGAGCGCACTTGGTGCTCAGGCAAATGGATTGGCTGCTAGAGAGCGTGCAAATCAGATTGCATATGAGAATATGACAGCAGCACAGAGCCGCATAGAAGATTTGGATATGGCGAAAGCTTCATCAGAATTGAAAAAAGATGAAACATTGCAGTCTGTGCAAATCGCAATGTTCAAGAAAGAAAGAGAGCAGGAATCTGCCGTGACAAAGATGTTTTAGATAGATTTGCCATGCGATAAATGGATACTATAAGAGATTATTGCTGCAAAGCATCACTTTTCAGCCCTTGAAATTATTTTCAAGGGCTGATTTACATGATTGACTTCTTTTTAGAATAATACTATAATGATTTAGAAGAACTTTACATCTTTGTTGGGTAAGTAGATTGGAAAATCATGCTGATGCATTATTTTTTCAATCGGTAATTTGAGTCAGAGCTTTAAATATGCCTTGATCGCAGTAAACTGCTCTGACAGGTAGAATTAGTTTGTTTTCTATATTTTGTGATGATTTGTTAATTAAGGAGTGGGGGAATACAAAATGAAAAAGTTGGAAGAATACGTAAGAACAATACCTGATTTTCCAGAACCAGGCGTTATGTTTCGTGATGTTACAAGTGTTTTGCAGGATGCAGATGGTTTGCAGCTTGCAATAGATTCCATGCAGGATTTGGTGAAAGATTTAGAGTATGATATTGTTGCTGGTGCAGAATCAAGAGGTTTTATTTTTGGTACACCAATTGCATATAATAACCACAAGCCTTTTGTTTTAATCAGAAAAAAAGGAAAACTCCCTGCGGATACGGTTTCAGTAGAATATGATCTTGAGTATGGCAAGGCTGTTATAGAAATGCATAAAGATTCTATTAAGCCAGGGCAGAAGGTTCTTGTTGTAGACGATCTTATAGCTACAGGCGGCACTACAGAAGCGATGATTAAGTTGATAGAATCATTGGGCGGAATTGTCGTAGGTGTTGTCGTAATGATGGAACTTGCCGGATTAAATGGCAGAGACAGAATAGAAGGTTATAGACTCGACGCTGTGATAACATATGAGGGAAAATAAACGATATTAAATAGTTAGCATAAAAATTTTGGATTTGGCTGGTGATTCGAAGTGACAGATGAAAAACAGAGAAAAACAGGGGCATATGAGGATTCCCTTATTATAACTGGAAGCAAGACCGGTCCCAGAAAGACAGATGAGAGAAGAATAGAATACATTAAAGAATTTCAAAGCCCCGATGAATTATTTCAGGGGCTTGTTCAGCATGTGCATAAATATCACCCTTCTGACGACATTTCCATGATTAATAAAGCATATGCTACGGCATGTGAAGCACATAAAGACCAGACAAGAAAATCTGGCGAACCTTATATCATACATCCATTATGTGTAGCTATTATCCTGGCTGATTTAGAGCTTGATAAAGAAACGATAATCGCAGGGCTTCTTCATGATGTGGTTGAAGATACTGTAATGACAAATGAAGAACTCAAAGAACAGTTTGGGCCAGATGTCGAGCTTCTAGTTGATGGGGTGACAAAACTTGAACAATTGCAGTATACAGGCGAAGCAACACCCGACAGATTAACAAGCCGTGAAGAACTGCAGGCTGAAAATTTAAGAAAGATGTTTCTTGCTATGGCAAGAGATATCAGAGTGATTATGATAAAATTGGCAGATCGTCTTCATAATATGCGAACTTTAAAGTACAAGTCGCCAGAAAGCCAGAAGCGTATTGCAAGGGAGACATTGGATATTTATTCCCCGCTTGCGGAGAGACTTGGTATCTCCAAGATTAAAGTTGAGCTTGATGATTTGTCTTTGAAATACCTTGAACCAGAAGCCTACTATGATTTGGTGGAAAAGATTGCTCTCAAAAAGGACGCACGGGAAAAATACGTGCAGGATATTGTGGACGAGGTGACGGAACATATCACGCGTGCTGGAATTGAAGCACAGATAGATGGGCGGGTGAAGCATTTTTTTAGTATTTACAAAAAGATGAAAAACCAGGGCAAGGATATTGATCAGATTTATGATTTGTTTGCTGTGCGAATTATTGTTGATTCTGTGAAAGATTGTTATGCAGCTTTGGGAGTCATTCATGAAATGTATAAACCTATGCCTGGCCGTTTCAAAGATTATATTGCGATGCCAAAAGCAAATATGTATCAATCTCTTCATACAACGCTAATTGGTTCTACAGGGACGCCGTTTGAGATACAAATAAGAACTTCTGAAATGCACAGAGTTGCGGAATATGGTATTGCTGCACACTGGAAATATAAAGAGGCAAGTGATGGCAAGACATCTACAGGCGGCGAAGAAGAAAAGCTTACATGGCTTAGTCAAATCCTTGAATGGCAGAAAGATATGTCTGACAACAAGGAATTCATGAAGCTTTTAAAAAGCGATCTTGATCTTTTCTCAGATCATGTTTATTGTTTTACTCCATCAGGAGATGTCAAAAATCTTCCGGCAGGATCGACGCCAATCGACTTTGCCTATAGTGTACACAGTGCAGTTGGCAATAGAATGATAGGCGCCAGAGTGAATGGCAAGCTTGTCACGATTGATTATCAAATCAATAATGGTGACTGTATTGAGATCATGACTTCACAAAATTCGAAAGGACCAAGCCGCGACTGGCTGAATATTGTGAAATCATCACAAGCGAAAAATAAGATTTCCCAATGGTTCAAGAATGAATTAAAAGAAGACAATATTATAAAAGGAAGAGAACTTTTTCATAATTATTGTAAGTCAAAAAATATCGCAATCGCAGAGATATTGATATCAAAGTATCAAAAAGCAGTGATGCGCAAATATGGTTTTAGTGATTGGGATGCAGTTCTTGCTGCGATTGGGCATGGTGCGCTCAAAGAAGGTCAGATTATAAACCGTATGCATGAAATGTTTTCTAAAGAGCACAGAAAACAGGCTACAGATGAAGAATTATTGCAGTATATTCACGAAAATAATGTGAATAAGCCAATGAGACCTAAAAATAAGACGGGTATCACAGTGAAGGGGATTCATGATGTGGCAGTAAGGTTTTCACGTTGTTGTGCACCTGTTCCAGGAGATGAAATTGTAGGGTTTATTACCAGGGGAAGAGGTATTTCCATACACAGGACAGATTGCATCAATATCATAGGCTTGTCTGAACTGGAACGTTCAAGGCTAATTGATGCAGAGTGGGAGCCGGAGGACACATCTGAGCGGAAAGAGAAATACCTTGCAGAGATAATTGTATATGCGCAGAATAGAAATGGCCTTTTAGCAGATGTGTCTAAGACAATGACAGAGAAAAATATTGATATTTGTTCTGTGAATACAAGAACAAGTAAGCAGGGTATAGCGACTATGGCGATGAGCTTTGAAGTAGGCAGTCGGGAAGAACTTACAATGATTATTGAAAAGTTAAAGATGATAGATAGTGTTTTAGATATTGAAAGGACGACAGGATAATATGGCAGATTTAAAGGTAAAAAGAAGAGTTCTTAGCGCATGTCAAACAAACTGCTATTATGTATATCGGGAAGGTGCTGACGAGATAGTAATAATCGATCCTGGTTCCAATGGTGAAACGGTATATGATGATGTGAAAAGTCTAGGATTTGAGAAGGTAGCTGGTATCCTTTTAACACATGGTCATGGCGATCATACAGGAGGAGCATTGCAATTAAAACAATTGAGCGGCGCGAGAATTTTTGCATATGAGGACGAGGCAGAAATATTAAGAGATCCTGAGAAAAATTTGTCTGGCTGGTTTGGCAAGGCTTACGGTTTTGAGGCCGATGAATATTTTCGGGATAAACAAACTTTCTCTATGGCAGGAGTTGATTTTGAAGTGATTCATACTCCTGGACATACAAAAGGCGGATGTTGTTATTATATTCCAGATGATAAAACGATGTTTTGCGGAGACACAATTTTTAATTGTTCTGTAGGGAGAACCGATTTTTATTCTGGTTCTATGAGACAGTTGGGAGATTCTATCAGAGAAAGGATTATGACACTTTCGGATGATGTGAAGCTCTACTCAGGGCACGGGGATGCAACGACAGTGGGATATGAGCGAAAGTACAATCCATGTCTGGGATAGTTCATGCCTGGAATAGTCAATGCTTAATTGGAGCATCGGTTATTCCAGGCATTGCCTGTTTTGGTACAATGAAGAATCAGACATGGATTTTGAGAGGAAGATATGTTTGTTAGTGATTTAAAGGATTGTGTGGAATGCCTTTCCTATGAGGAATATGAACAGCAGATTCAAAGCGTCATATGTTCTGGTCTGGATAACGAAATTCAATTGTATATGAGAGAGAGTAAAGACCGATGGAGTACGGACTATCCCTGCACACTTTCCATTCTGATAAAGGGGAGACAGGCTGTGGTGAACTATTTTTCAGAAGGCAATGAGGAGATGTCTGCGTCAATTGGAGATTTGGACAGAGAAGATGATGTTCGATGGCAAATCGGCGAAAATGATTATTCTGTGGCTGGTTATCAGATACTTTCCTTGGAAAAGGCAATGCAATGTGCATTACAGTTTTTTTGGAGACAGGATAAACCGACCTGTATTGCGTGGGAAGCGTTATAGTTATCCAAAGGTTTGAGGTGTGATATGATAAATGTGTATACAAACAGAGAGAATTACCAGTATGATTTACACGCGCTGGTCAAGTCCTTTTATCCAGAGCATGATGTGCGGGTGTGTGCGGAACAGCTTCTGCCACGGCAGACTGATAAGACAGTGAATAAGAATATACAGGAGCAGGACAGCACAAAGCAGGTGATAGTGCATCTTGCGGATGACAGTATGAAAGTGGTATTTGACATTGATGGCAGAAAGGAATATTCGCATACCTATGAAAATTGCACAGATGTCATAAAAAAGGAGTGCAAGCTTTCGCTGTATCAGGATCTGTGCGACTACACAGGAAAAACGCTTCCGTGGGGAAATCTCACAGGCATCCGGCCGACAAAGCTCGCTATGGGGATGGTCGCGGAGGGAAAGTGCGATGCGGAGATTGCGGCATGGCTGAAAGAGACGCATGCAGTCAGCGACGAGAAGGCGCAGCTAAGTATTGACATTGCCAGACGGGAAAAGACAATTCTTGACAGGATTCATTATGAGGATGGTTACAGCGTTTATATCGGCATTCCGTTCTGCCCGACAACGTGTCTGTACTGTTCTTTTACATCGTATCCAATCGCAGCGTGGCGCGGGCGCACAGGGGAATATCTGCAGGCCCTTTTCCGGGAAATTGACTTCGTGGCGCAGGCATACAGGGACAAGATACTGGACACAATTTACATTGGCGGCGGGACACCGACAACGCTTGCGGCAGAAGAATTAGACCAGCTACTGCAATACGTTCATAACAGTTTTGATTTTGGGCATGTAACAGAATTGACTGTGGAGGCAGGGCGCGCAGACAGTATCACGCGAGAAAAACTCGAAGCACTGAAAAGGCATGGCGTGACGCGTATCTCCGTGAATCCCCAGACCATGAAAGATGAGACGCTGAAATACATTGGCAGGCAGCACACGGTAGAACAGGTGAGGGACGCTTTTCGGCTGGCGCGAGAGGCAGGGTTTGACAACATCAATATGGATATTATCCTGGGACTTCCTGGGGAACTTGAAGCGGATGTACAAAATACCATTGATGAAATTGTAAAACTCAACCCCGACAGTTTGACAGTACATTCGCTTGCAGTCAAGCGCGCGTCCCGGCTCAGCCAGTGGATTGAGGAGAACGGTATAGAGACGCTTCGCAATACGGACAGCACCATGGAAATCGCGCAGAGTGGTGCGTATACGCTGGGCATGAAGCCCTACTATCTCTATCGGCAGAAAAATATGTCGGGGAATTTTGAAAATGTAGGGTATGCAAGAGAAGGCAAATATGGAATTTATAACATTCTTATAATGGAGGAGAAACAGACCATAGTCGCCTGCGGAGCCGGGAGCGTATCAAAGCGAGTTTATCCAGATGGACGGATTGAGCGAAGCGAGAATGTGAAGGATGTTGCCCAATATATCGAGAGAATCGGGGAAATGATAGAAAGAAAACGTGTGCTATTAGAAGATTAACAATTCAAAATTCAGAGTAAAATTGCCCCGTGTGATGCGGATTTTGGGTACAACAAAAATACCGGAAGTCCAACAAAAGTCCAACAAAATTTTTTGCGTTGGTACATCATAATACGCCATAATGCAATTTTCATCTCGGAGTCCAACAAAATCAGTGTAAATCCACAGATTCCTAAGGAGCGTTTCGGAAATAATCGAAGCGCTCTTTTTTACGCCTTTCAAAGAGGGTTTTAGCCATTTAGAAGAAGCTGTTACGTCGGGCTAGTCCAACAAATTAAAATGCACATTTGGTAACAGTCATTTTATTCAATGAAAAGGAAAAGGAGGTTCACGGGATGAACAACACAGCGTTAAGAGCAGGGGCGCAGAGCGCCAACAACACACACATGGTTTTTGCAAACGAGGAACATGAAAGATTCTATTATGAGAAACTGGAACAGGCGAGGTATCAGGACTGCTATCACAAGGCTTTGATCTACATTCTCGGTATTTCTGAGGACACGAGGAACCATTTCAGCCAGATTTACGATATGAAGTCCGGGTGCGTCAAAACAGAGTGTCTGCATCAGGGCTGGCAGACCAGCGGAAGTGTAAAAGTGGTCAGACTGGCATTTAACCTTTACACGGACGGAACGCCGAGCATTGATGACTATAAGCGCAAGGACGAGCAGATCGGCGAGTGCAGGGAATATTCCGTAAGCGATATTTTCTGCTGCGGCTATGCACTGTACTTCTGGCAGGGCATTCAGCTCCGTTACCTGGAATACTGCCAAAAGCAGAGGTCTATTGAGGAAATCCTTGCAGAAATGGAGAGGAAACGTGCTGAAAATTCGACTGATGGGAACGAAGAATGATATTAAATGGTTCGAGAAGATTCTGCAAAGACAGCCCAAAGTGGCTGTGACGGAAGTTTCCGAGCTGTACCGGAACAAGGGTACAAACAGGTATTACCGGGCTTATGTGGAAGTGCAGAAAGCCAACATCAAAGAAAAATCTAACTAAACGGAGGAATAAAACCATGTGTAAAGTGATAGCGATAGCAAACCAGAAAGGCGGGGTCGGCAAGACCACCACAGCGAGCAGCTTAGGGATCGGGCTGGCGAAACAAGGAAAGAAAGTTTTAGTAATTGATGCGGACGCATTATGCCGAATTCGGCATAACGAATCTTATACCGAAAAAATGGTTATTCCGAGGTTTTTGATACCGATATGATTTCTT
>CAJUKA010000128.1 GCA_910586585.1 uncultured Lachnospiraceae bacterium | reverse complement strand
CCATTGAAGGGAATTGTGATACCACCTTATTCCTCGGAGGGAAGGAAAAGACCACTTTAAAAGAGATGGCGGAAATTTTGGGTAAAGAAACGATTGACCTTTACAATACCTCTGACACAAGGGGGACGTCGCAGTCCTACGGGCTTAATTACCAAAAGACCGGGAAAGATATGCCATACTTATTTGTGAAGAGTTGGCTGCCCAATACAAAAATAAACGGAACAGGGACACGATCAGCCGGCAATTCAGCTAATCATGCCTGTTGTGTTAATTCTTATCTGACTTAGAGTTCTTATGTCTTGCACTGTTTCGGCGTTTCTTCGCGTCAGGCTCTAAGATTTCAGACTGACCGAGTATATCTGCTATATCGTCAATATTCTTTTCAGTCGGCTTGATTTTCAAAAACTGGCTGAAGATGTAAGCAAGTTTTTGTTTGGAAGTGCCTACAAAGTTTTCTGCCTTTTCGATGATTCCTTCAAAATATTCGGTTACGGTTTTGGACAGGGCGGAATCAATATCGCCTTTGTGGGTGTTCCTGATGTCCCTGATAATGGTATGCATATCATCATCAATCACATGAGAAAAATACTCATTCAGTTCAAGGTGCGATGCTTTTAATACATTTAATTGCAGGTTATATTCATCGGGATTATAGCGTTTGAGCAATATCTTTCTGCCTGTTTCCACCGCAAGATTGAGTGACTTGACCTGCATATCCGCAAGACCGTCCACATATATCTCCAAGTCAAGCATGAGCTTTCGGAACTGCTCATGGGTGATAAGCTCTGACAGGAGCAGCGTGTTGATTTTCCGGTCTTTGAGAAGCGACAGGGCAGCATCGCTCAGGTGCAGTTCAGATATAGAAATATTGTCAAGCTGCCTGTTTTCGGTCATACCAAGCAGATAGTCGGCTGATACTCCATAGAACTTTGCCAAGTCAAAGATATTCCTGTGGGGTATTTCCTTATAATCATCAGATTCGTAAGAACCAAGTGTGGAAGCCGGAATTTTTGTCTGCTGTGATAGCTGCTCTAAAGTCAGTCCCTTTTCCACACGCAGGTCTTTCAGGCGTTCCTGAATACTTAATTGTGTTTTCATTGATAAATCTCTCCTTTACGAAAAACAGAATATCACATAAAGCGACGGATTCCTACCACATTTTTCCAGCATGATAGAAATTTTCAGTTTTTGGGCGGATTTCCGACATGATGGATATACGGGAAAGCAGGCTGTTTTGTTGGATAATGGCAGTACAATTAAATGACTGTCCAAGCTGACATATACCGCCAAGACCAATTTTAAAGTAATTTGAGCGCCAATACTGGACGACACAGCGCCGACAAGGGTTGCCTGTCAGGAAACAGCAAGGGGAGAACGGCAAAACAAATGAAACAACCCAATTATGGGTGGAGAAATTTGGTACTGGTAGGGTACTGTTAAATAAATTTGGTATCGGAGAAAGGAGTATGGAATGAAGTTATCAAGATATGAACAGGAAATTGTTATCAATCTGAATGCCGATGAGGACGAAGCAACGGTTTACACAGCAAATCCGTCATGGATTCGGAAAATGGATAAACTGCGTAAAGAGTTCCCGAATGTAATTCGGTTGAAGTCATGGACGGAAGTAAGCAAGACTTATGTTTTACCCAAAAATCTTATTCGGATTGGAAAGCCGAGAACATTAAGCGAAGCGCAGATTAGGCATTTACAGGATTTGAGGGACAGGACATAAAATTTCCCCAAAATGATGTTAATTAAAATACGGTTAAAAAACTGAATTAATGATGAAACATAAACAGGTGCAATCAAACGCAAGAGAGGATATTCGATATACGGGTGTCCTTTTTTGTATGCTTGTATTTATATATAACATTAACAGCGTTACGGGCAGGGAGGAAGTGAAAAAATGAGTGAAAGTAAGCAGACACGCAGAGAAGTGATTGATGCGGAATTAAAGAAAACCAAAGCCGAGCTAGCTATTGTAAAACACAGGGAAACGAAACTTCGTAACCAAATAAAAGGCATGACGGAAAAAGAACGCCGACATCGCAACATTGTATGGGGAAGCCATTTTGAATACCTTCTCAGGGAAAAGCTGAATGTTTCAAAAGAACAGCTTGCCACGCTTGATGATGACAAGGTAAAAGATATTCTGAATACGCTGTTTTCGGACTTATCTTTCCGACGTATTATGCAGAATATTTTGACAGAAAAAGCAAAAAAGAAATCCCCGACGGAATAAAAAAGATTAATTTATAGGCTGTTACATGATGGGCAGCATTATAAAACTTTGTGGGCAGATAAAGGCTTTCCTTTAGCCTTTATCTGAACGCAAAGTTCACTAAAGGGTAGGGCGGAACGCCCGTAGGGGAATTGTCGTTTCCCCTGTTGACTGCCGCAAGGCAGGCAAAGCCCCGCAGGGCGCACACACGCGAAGCGTGTATAAGTGCGCCCTATCCGAGTTCTTGGATAGGGCGCATTATCCGAGATAAAAACTTATCCGAGGTAAATTGATTTAATCCGATGAATACAGTATTTCAAAACGATTATCTCGGATAATGAAACCCGTTATCAACTTGTGGATGATTTGCACCTATCCGAGATAATGGGGCAATCACGCCTTTATCTTGGATAATCATTGAGGTGGCAGCTACTCTTTTCAGAAATAATTATTCGAGGTAATTTCTTTTAAAGTCTTTCCTATCAGTAATTTTGAAAGTTTCCTCGGATAATTGAAAATCTCGGATAATGCGCCCTTGTCAAACGCAGCGTAGCTACGTTTTCCGTCGGGGATAGAAAAACGCAAAAAAGGAAGTGATACATATAAACACGAAAATGATACATCTTAACGCAAAGATAATCAGTAGGGGCGGAAAAAAACCGCAGTCTGCTGTAGCTTCCGCCGCATACCGGAGTGCAACCAAAATCTACTGCGAATATGACGGTGAAGTAAAAGATTTTTCGAGAAAAGGTCATGTGATATATTCCGAAATCCTATTACCTGAATATGCGCCGAAAGAATTTTCTGACCGTTCCGTTTTATGGAATGCTGTCGAAAATTTTGAAAAAGGGAGCAGCGCGCAGCTTTCAAGAGAGATTGAATTTTCCCTGCCCTGTGAGATTGATGCGGACGAACGCTTAAAGGCGGCGAAAACGCTTGCAGAATTTTTCAGGGATAAGGGAATGGTTGTTGACATGAACCTGCACAATCCTGACCATGAAAACCCGAACCCGCACTGTCATCTCATGCTCACCATGCGCCCGTTTGAAAAAGACGGAAGCTTTGTCAAAAAGAAATGCTGGAGGGAATATGACCTTGATAAAAACGGTCAGAAAATCCCGACTCCCAAAGGCAACGATTACAAGTCGCATAAAGTTTACGCTACTGACTGGGACGACAAGGGAAACGTGGAAAAATGGCGCGCGTTATGGGCAGAGATTGAAACGGATTTTTACAAAAAGAATGGTTATGAGATTACGGCGGAACACCGCTCTTTTGAAAGACAAGGCATAGACCTTTTGCCGACAATCCATATGGGCGCGGCAGTGACCGCAATGGAACGCAGGGGCATTAAGACGGAAGTCGGCAACATGAACAGGGAGATTAAAAAAATCAATGACCTTATTATATCCAGCATGGAGAACATAGAACGATTGACGGATAAGATAGCGTTCCTTGAAAAAGAGAAAAAAGCGGCTGGACAAGAGAAAGAAAATAAAGTGCCTGTACAGGAAAAGAAAGAGGACAGCTTAACTACAATCCTGATGGAATGGCAGAAAAACCGCAGCGCATTTATTCAGGACAACAATATCCGGCAGCGCACAGACACGAAAACAGGCAACATAAAAGATTTTTCCTCTATGGTGTCATTCCTGCAATCGCACAACATTGAAACACTTGAAGATTTGCGCAGGCTGACAGAGGAAACCAAAAAGCGGCGGAGCGATAACATTCACAACCAGCGTGAGTTAAATGCAAAGCTGAAAAAGATGTCCAATATCGTAGATATCTATCATGCCTATAAACCATATGTGGAATACCTGAAAAAGTATGAAGGTCTTTCCGGCAGGCAGAAACAATCTTATTATGACAAGAATGCGGACAAGATTGAAACCGCCCTCTCCTACCGCACAGGACTGAAAAATATGAGCGGAACGGATAAACTGCTTCCGAAAACGTGGAAAAAGGAACTTGACGGACTGAAAGCAGAAAGCGCAAGAATAAAACACGATTTGGCGGAAAATGACGCCATACTTGGGGAACTTGCAGAGATTGCGGACAAGGCAGCAATGGTTCAAAGGGATAAAGCAAAACAGAATGAAATACTTCCCAATCTTGGGGAGAAAAAAAGCGCAAAAAAGGAAAGGGATAATTATGGCAGAGAATAAGAAATATTATTTCCTCAAACTCAAGGAGGATTTTTTTGACCAGCGTGAGATTGTGGTACTGGAAGGCTCAAAAGACGGAACTTTGTATGTGAATATCCTGCTCAAGCTGTACCTGAAATCGTTGCAGCATAACGGGAAACTGCTCTTAAACGAGAAAACGCCGCTTTCGGCGGAGATGATAGCACTGCTTACAAGACATGAGGTAGGCACTGTCGAGAGGGCGATGCGGGCATTCATGCAGCTTGGGCTTGTGGTAGTGCAGGAAAATGACATTTACTATATGCCCGAAATTGAACAGATGACCGGAAAAGGCTCGTCCGATGCGGAACGAAAGGCAAGATACCGCAGACAGAAAGTGGAGGAAAACACACTGCTTCTTGAGGACAAGAATACTGGTATGGGACAGAATTGGGACAATGTCCCACCTGTGTCTCAAATTTTTCCACCAGAGATTAGAGATAAGAGTATAGAGAATAGAGATAAGAACTTAGATAAAAGAGAGTGTGAGAGAGAAAAAGACACCCACCCACCAGAAAAGGAGGAAAACGAAGCGCATTTCTATGGCAGATACAATAATGTTATTCTTACGGATAAGGAACTGCAAATGCTCAAAGATGACTTTCCAGCAGATTACCAGTCCATGATAGAGCATTTGTCGGAATATATGGCATCTTATGGAAAAACATACAAAAACCACTTAGCCACTATGGAACTATGGAAAAAGGCGGATATGAAAGAAGAACGGAAAACAGGGAACGGGTATTCCTATAACGGCAGTTTTAAGGAGGGTGACAGTTTATGATTGGAGTGGTTGTTGATGAAGTGCTTAGAAAAATGGAAAGTACCACCAATGAGGGAATAAAGGCGGCTGATGATTACATGGATACTGATACAGGATTATTGATGTGCGGGCAGTGCCACACAAAAAAGCAGAAAAAAATATCATTCTTGGGGGAGGAACGCATTGTAGGCTGTCTTTGCAGATGCGCGGCGGAGAAACTGGAAAAAGAACGTGAGGAACACAGGATAAAGGAGGAACTTTTGAATATCCAGAAGATGAAAAGTGCTGGATTGCAGGACAAAACATTTTACCATTATACCTTTGAGCGGTGTGATGCGTCACAGGAAAACGCCATCTATGCAAAACGGTATGTGGAACATTTTTCAGAAATGGTGCAGACAGGTCAGGGGCTTTTGTTTTGGGGGAATGTTGGGACAGGCAAGACATTTCTTGCAGGCTGTATCGCCAATGCGCTGTTAGAGCAGAAAATCCCTGTGCTTATGACAAGCTTTCCGAAAATATTAAATGCGCTCGGCGGTCTTTATAGTTCGGAGCGGAATGAGTACATTGCAAGCCTGAACCGTTACACGCTACTTGTAATTGACGACATGGGGATTGAGAGGGAAAGCCAGTATACGGTTGAAACAATTTATACGGTTATTGACGAGCGTTATAAATCGGGCAAGCCTTTCATCATCACGACAAACATACAGCTTGATATATTGAAAAAGCCGCAGGATTTGGAACACGCAAGGATTTATGACCGCATTATGGAACGCTGTATGCCTGTATTCTTCGGCGGTAAGAATTACCGTTCTGAATTAGGGCAGGGCAACAGGGATATGACAAAAAAGATATTGACAGGAGCAAAAATATAGTGTGATGTCTGGCATTGGGGAATGAGTGTCTTCAATGCTGTTTCTATGCAGACTTATCTTTCTGTACAGAGGGATAAATTGGATTGAAATATGACAGGCGGAATAATGACCGCAGAAAGGACAGGGATAATTTTATGGTCAAAGATAGGGAAGTAAAAAAAGATATAAAGGGGCAGACAAGATTTGTTGTGACGAGAGAGTTTAGCGGCACACAGACCATGCAGCAAGCCTTTGAACAGCTCATAGAGAAAAAGACAGAGGAACACATTTCAAAGAATACCTCGCATTCTTTGAAAAAGGACAGACGGGCATTAGCCTGAAAAACAAGATTTTTCAAGCGGCAGATTTGCGCATAAGGCGCACATTTGCAAGTTTCTACAATTGTCATGAAAAAATATGTTGAAATTGGGTCGGGGACATGGTAATATAATTATATCGTGTCCCTGTTCATAAAGGAGAGAACCTATGAACAGGAATTACAATTCCAAGAAAAACAATTCTAAGATTACCAGTCCATTACTTACTGCCCTCTATTGCAGGCTGTCCCTTGAAGATGGGAAAGACAACGAGAGCATGAGTATCAGCAACCAAAAGCTGTTACTCAAAGATTACGCAGAAAAGAACGGTATGTTCAACTGCGAGTTTTATGTGGATGACGGTTTCACAGGGCGGAACTTCAACCGTCCGGCATTCCAGCGCATGATAAACGATATTGAAGCAGGAAGGATAAGCTGTGTGATTACCAAAGACCTTTCAAGGCTTGGGCGCAATTACATTGAGTCTGGCAGCTACATGGAGGTATTTTTCCCAAAGCACAATGTACGCTACATAGCAATTACGGATAATTATGACAGCCTGAACAAGCAGGAAATGGACATTGCGCCGTTTAAGAATATCCTGAATGATATGTACAGCAGGGATATTTCAAAGAAAGTGCTTGCAGGGCGCATGACACGTTCAAGACAGGGGAAGTTCTGCGGGGGACAGCCGCCTTTGGGACTGATGCGTGACCCTGATGACAACGGGCATCTTATCATTGATCCAGAAACTGCGCCGATTATCAGGCGGATATTTGACCTTGCACTTGACGGATTCGGGAACATGAAAATATGCAAGGTTTTGATGGAAGAACGGATACCGATTACAAGAATGCAGACAGGAACAGACTGTGACATAAATTATTATGCATGGAGCGGTTCACGCATATCAACCATTTTGAGAAATCCATTTTACAAGGGCGCACACGTTGTCTGCAAGACACACCAGAAGGGGATACGTTCCAACACTTACAACATCATTCCGAGGGAGCAGAGGGAAGTCATAGAGGACTGCCACGAAGCGATTATTCCTAAAGCAGAGTGGGATAAGGTTCAGCAGCTTATAGACCGCAGACCGCCGATTATGAAGGGGAATAACTGCCCATATTATAATATTTTTCATGGTATTGTCTACTGTGCCACTTGTGGGAAGTCCATGCAGGTGCGTTATGAAAAGGTGGGGAGGACAAATAAAGACCGCCGGACTGGAAAAGAGCGTGAACCGATAGACAAGGCATATTATATCTGCCAGACTTATAACCGTTTGGGGAAAAATGCCTGTACAAGCCATAAAATTGAAGCGAGGGATTTATATAACCTTGTGCTTGCAGATATACAGGAAGTTGCAGCTATGGCACTAAAGGATAAGGAAGCGTTTTATGGCAGATTGAGCCGTAGAATGGAAAAACAGTATCTTGCGGATACGGACAGCCTGAAAAAAGAGTATGAGAACCTTGCACAGCGCAATCAGGAGATAGACGATACTTTTATCAGTCTTTATGCAGACAAGGCAAAGGGAATACTTACTGAAAAGCGTTTTTTGAAGCTGATGGACGCAATGGAAAAGGAACAGGAAAACAACCAGAGCCGTATGCAGGAGATAGCTGCACTTATCAGTGAGGAGGAACATTCCGAGGGTGATGTGCAGATGTTCATGGGGGAAATCAGGCGTTATGCTGCTATTACGGAGCTTGACGAAACGGTATTAAACCGACTGATTAACCGCATACTGATTGGAGAACCTAAGAAAGCGGATGGGGTAAAGACACAGGAAGTACGGATTGTTTATAATTTTGTTGGGGAACTGTAAAATTGAATTGTTTTTTCAGATAAGGTGAAAATGTGAATGCCCTGATAATTGGAGTATTATCAGGGCATTTTGTGAAGATTGCTTTATTTTTTTATCCTTTAGTTACCGCTATTCTGTTAATATATAGGAAAATTAGTATGATTTTCTGCTATCTGTAGCAGGTTTATATCCCTGTCATAATTTTTGGCGATAAGCATATCTTCCATATGAATTTGGAAAATTTCTGCCATTCTATACAAGTTGTCGATGGAAGGCAGTGTCTGCCCCTTTAGCCATCTGTATATGGATTGCGGACACGCTAAATTTAAAAAACATTGAATGTCCTTCACAGTACACCCGTTTTTTATGAAAATGTAATGCAATTTCTTGCCTGTTTGAACCATATCCAGCGATGTGTATATGTTGCTTGCGGCAAATTGTTTTACAGAAGCTGTCCATTCTGATGTATGTTTGAAACTTGGAAGGCAGTCCACATTTTTAGTAAGAATAACAGGTTTTTCCTTTAAGGATGCGTTCGGTATTATCTGTATTTCCATTTTTAGCCTTTCTTTTCAGATTATTTCTTGCAAGACAGAAAACTACAAAGTATAATAATCTTGTGGTCTGCTTTCTTGCAGATGCATGGAACAGGTGGTGTGTTTCTTTGCAGGAGAACACCACCTGTTTTAATCTTTTGTAACAATAATTATCTCTTGGCTGTCCCCTAAAGAAATATGTTTTGCTCTGTGAAAACTTCTGCTGTTATCAGAACACCTAATCGAAACCCTCGTTCCAATTTTTTTGTTCGTCATAACAGCTTTCCTTAAAAAGTATTTCCACTAATTCTGACAGCATTTCTTGTTCTTCGGTATTCAGTTTTTTTGCTAACTTGTCCTGAAGTTCACTTCCCCTTTCACATATTTTTTGCTGTTCAAGGCTTCGTCCTTCTGTTCCGCCGTCTACATGAAGCTGTTCGTTCAAAAATGCTTCTAAAATCTTTCCCATTCCGTTCATCTCCTTTCCGCTTTTGAAAAATCTCTCAAAAATTTTTCATTACAATTTTGCTCTTAGATGTGCATATATGCACTCTTAAAAATAAATAATACACTATAAAGTGCAGTTAGTCAATAGTAGAATTGTATTCTGGTGTGTAGAATTGTATTTATGTTTGATTTTCTGCACCAAAAAGTATATAATTACTCAAAAGAAACGAGGTGAAAAAATGGGAATGGCATTAAAAATACGGACAATTCTCTTGGAAAGAAATATGTCTATCAAAGAGTTAAGTGATAAATTGGGGTACAAAGGCACAAACCTTTATAATAAACTTAGGAGAGATAATTTAACCGAAAAAGAGCTGCGTGATATTGCTGACATTCTAAACTGCGACTACGATGGTATTTTTACTTATAGGGATACAGGAAAAAAGGTCTGATTTGTTGTAATCTGCCAGTTAGAAAATTGTTCTATATAACTATAAAAAAACAGCTAAGGTGGTAGAACTTTAAGAGAATCCCTGCTTTTGGAGTAAAAATAGCTTATTATAAGACAATATATTGGAAATTGTTCTATAGTTTAAGAGTGAGTAGGATATTGCTAGCTCTAAAAACGAATAGGTAGAGATTATATGGAATATGAGTGAGAACAGAAAATATTTATATAAGCCGCTAAATTGAAATGAGGGATTTATGCAGTCTTGCGCGTGCGGGTGACAGGGAATTGTGGTTATGGCATTTATTAAGAACAAAGAAGCATTTTATGGCAGATTGAATTGTAATAGGAATGTATTTATTCATATTTGCGAAATGTTACTTTGGGTTATAATAGATATGATAGAATTAAATGAGATTTTTGCCATAATAGGAGAAAAGGGTAAATTTTTTTGCACCTGTAGAAAGAAATGGTAAAAAATATGATTTATATTATAGACAACATATCAAATTATTTAATATATTTGTTTATTATTTATTATGGATTCAGGTTAAGTCCAAGAAAAAGCAGGTTTTTTCTTAGTATGTCGGTGTTGATTGTGTTCTTTGCGGGTGCTTTCAATGCATATTTTGATACAAACTCTCCCTTTGTTTATATATTTTGGAGTGTGCTTTCCATTTGTTTGTTTTTTGAGGAGCGTTTAGGACATTTGATTGTATTAAGCGCCGCTCTCATGTATTTTACCGGAATCATTGATACATTTAGTGTCATGTTGATACAGGTTATGATGATAGGCGGGGGAATTAGCAGTACAGATATTGCATGGTGGATGGAGCCTGCTTATTTGCTTTCGTTTGTAATATATCTTTTGGCATACTTGCGGATTCTTAAAAAACATGAAGTTTATATGTGTGATATAGAGTTCAAATACAAGTTTGCGCTTTTAGTGCAGGGCAGTATTTTTCAACTATTTTATGATTTTGTTTTTGTTTTTTTTAATGAAAATCACACAATGTATGGCTGGGATGCATATGCAGTATTTTTTATCAGTATCGTGGGAGTAATCTATTCGGTTTTTCTTACGCTTAGCCTTGCTGTTAAAAATATATTGTCAAACAGGCAGAACAGGGAGCTTCAATCTTTTATGTATATGCAAAAACAGCAATATGAATATCAATTACAGCAATCGGTAGCTGTACGGCATTTTAAACATGATTTGGTAAATCATATTGGCGTTCTTCGAGAGTTAATGAACGAAAAAAAGACAAAAGAAGCCAAAGAGTACATAGAAACTATCTGGAATATTCAGGATGAGTTTGATTTAAAGATTCATACTGGAGATAGTTTTCTCGATATTATTGTTAATTATTATTTGTATTTGGCAATAAAGGAAAATATAGAGTTTGTTGTTTTGGGAAAACTGACCCAAAAAATGCCTCT
>CAJUKA010000127.1 GCA_910586585.1 uncultured Lachnospiraceae bacterium | reverse complement strand
ATGATACTGCTGGGATTCGCATAAAGATAAATTTGAATGAACTTCTTCTTGTTGAAACATATGGAAGGAAACTAAGATATCTTATGCTTGATGGAAAGGAACATTTTTGTGAAGGACAGGTATCAGAAGCGGCACGAAGCTTATCCCAATTTGGCTTTTCTCAGATACATCGGTCGTATATCGTCAATTTGAAATACATTGAAAAAGTACACAGCCATGAAATTACACTTTGTAATGGATTAAAGGTAATCATCGGGAGAGCCCATAGTAAAGAGTTTAAGAAGGAATTTTTTGAATGGAGAATGTGGTTTGATAATTGATTATTATGTTGTTTGCGCAAAAATAATGTCGTTTGTGCAGGAAGTATTTTATTTCCTTTCTCACTGTGATATAAATGAAGCGTTAAGAGTGAGTAAGGAGGTGTGATAAGACATGAGGAAGATGAAAATTGCAATGTCGGTGGGCGCGATTCTGTTTGTGTTATCTTCGTGTGGACGGATAGAGAACCCCGAGGATGACACGAAGGTGGAAAGTGGCATAGAAAAAATCGTGGAAAGCGATGAAGAACCACAGGCAGCACAGAATACCGGAACTGCAGGAGACAGCGAAGATCAGATCAGCTCGGACAATGGCGATTCGGCTGCACATGTGGCGGGAGGGGAGAAGGCAGAAACTGGAAAAGAGAATGTGCCGGAAATTCTGGTGGGAGAATATGAGTATGTATCGGATGGGGGAATCGGAAGGCTGGTGATAGAGAAAATATCTGGCGGATATGATATTTTCGATTACGAATCGGAATACTCTTATCGGTTTTTGGCGGATTCTTCTAACATACAAGCCGTGGAGGACAACAAAATATATATCAAATATCCAGAACAGGTATATGCTGACGATACGGCCGATTTCAGTTATTATACGTTAGAATATAACACTGATGAAATCAATGTGTATTACAGAAAGTCACCACAGGAAGAAGCGGAATTTTTGTATTGTGCCAAAAAGAAGCAGCCAGATGGCGCAAAGCAGGCAGAGAAGAAGGAGGTTTCTGACGGCGCACCGAACGAATCTGTAGCAGGACAAGCTGGAAACGCCGCATTCCAACCGAGCCTTTCCGATGAAATCGCCGCAGAAATTTCGTATGCCGAGGAGCGGGAGAAAGAAATAACAGAAAAACAGAAGGCAGCTGACACACAAATGGATATGAATATAACTGCCGCAGAGATGTACCAAATGTGGGACGATACCCTGAATATTGTGTGGGGACTGCTGGAAGCGAATTTGAACGAAGTGGACATGGAAGTTTTGCGGAAAGAGGAAAAAGAATGGATTGCATTCAAGGACGCAGAAGTGCAAGCCGCCGGACAGGAGTGTGAGGGCGGAAGCATACAGCCGTCGGTGGAAGCATCGAGAGCGGCAGACTTAACAAAAGCAAGGGTATATGAACTGGCAGAGTACGCAAAGTGAGCGTGGTTGCAGCATCAAACAAAAAATGAACTTCATGGATAAAGGAATATTTTAATGCAATTATGTATATATGTGATAGAATGATGGAGTTCGGCAAAAAAATTTAGTTATTAGATCATAATATTTTAAAAGCAGAGATTCAAGAGAGTCTCTGCTTTTTTGTATGCAAAATTAAATTCATCACTTGACAATGCTGCATAGAGCTGATGAGCCATGACGAGATTGCAGTCATGGACGAAGGGAAGTGCATCATGAAGGTGCAGAGTGTAAGGCCGTTTTTCAGAGACAAATTTGATATAACCAAACATCCGCAATATAAATACCTGCTGGATTCCAGCAAGAAGAACGCTTTTGATATTGCAAAATATCTGAGCCGGAGATTGACCGTCCGACCAGACGACGTTTACAGAATTATAATGAATTATCGTTATACAATGATTGTGAATATCCTGATTTTTCCATCTGTGCCTTGCGTGACAAATCGCTTTGATTGTAGTCGTCAAGGGTGAGCAGTTCGGTGTTCTCAACCATGGAAGAATGATAAAAGAAATTTCTATGAAAGAAGTTGCACAAACAAATACAACATATTAAAGTTAATCAAACTGGAATGGAAGAAAAATAACATTGCAAAATATATAAAAGGTGCTGTGCTTGTGATCGGTTTGTTTATTTTTGCATTAGCCTTTTGGGGGATTGTAAATGACCTTGATGGTACATTGGACGCCGCGCCAGGAACAAATGTAATTTCCGCACCGATTGAATTGTTTACAAGCATGGCATTTCTAATTTATACTAGAGCGTGTTGGCGTCTTTTATTGTAAACGTATATAAAAATAAGACGATGAATTTGATGTAGTGTGAGAAAAACTTGCAGCACAGAAAAATAAACGATATACTATAAAAGAGGACGAAATAATATAAGCAGCCATGTGTGCGTGCAGAGCTGACGGATGGGCAGATTTCTTATATGGCAGCATCAGAAAGAATTGTATATTGTGCGGATAAGGTGCAAAAGCATAGGAATCAAAGCCTTTTGCGGCAGGAAATGGATAGGAGATGGTTTATTTGAAAATCAAAGAAATGCTAGGGGCGCTCCAAATAGATAAATTATTGGATAGAGGAGCAGTCAGACATAACCAGTTAATGACCGCGTGGGGGGAATCTATCGAAAGCAATCAGCTTGAAACAGTTCTGACAGAATATCCAAGACCGCAGATGGCAAGGCGGAATTATACAATCTTAAATGGAATATGGAACTATGCTTTTTCACAGAATGTAGACTTTCCGACAGCCTACGATGGAACAATTCGTGTGCCGTTTTCACCGGAAACCGTTCTTTCTGGAGTGCAGCGTCAGCTCAATCCTGGAGAATACTTATGGTATGAGCGGGAAATAGAAATTGATAGGATTCCAAAAGCAAAAAGACTTCTGCTTCAATTTGGCGCCTGTGACGAACGATGCCGTGTCTATATCAATGGAGAATATGCCGGAGAGCATTCAGGCGGCTATCAGGCGTTTACAATAGATATTACTGCTTATATACATGTAGGAGAAAATCAATTGCAGGTCTGTGTTCAGGATGAAAGCGATACATCGTATCATGGCAAAGGAAAACAAACGCTCAAGAATGGCGGAATGTTTTATACTGCCCAAAGCGGCATCTGGCAGACAGTGTGGTGTGAGTGGGTTCCTCAAATTTATATAAATAAGCTTTATATCACACCTGATTATGACAACAGCAGTGTGCATATCAAAGTGATTCCTGCAAAAATGGATTGTGAGACAGTAATTCCATATAAAGTGCTGATTTTTGACGGCAATCAGATTGTTAAAGAAAGCAAATCGGAAGTCGTATCAGGGGAGATAGCAGAAGTAACAATAGCAATTCCAGAGAAAAAGAGTTGGACGCCAAAGACGCCATTTTTGTATGAATTGCGGATCGTATATGGAGAAGATATGGTAGAAAGTTATTTTGGTATGCGGATTTTTTCTGTGGAGACAGATGCAAATAATCTGCCAAGATTGTGCCTGAATCATGAACCGCTGTTTCAAAAAGGCGTGCTTGACCAGGGATATTATCCAGAAAGCCTACTGACGCCTGTCAGCGACGAGGCAATGATATTTGACATAGAAACGGCGAAAGCGAAAGGCTTTAATATGATACGAAAGCACTGCAAGATAGAGCCGATGCGATGGTATTATCACTGTGATCGGTTGGGAATGCTTGTATGGCAGGATATGATCAATGGCGGAAGCACTTATCATCTGATAAAGACCTGTTATATTCCTACCCTTTTGCCAGCACTTAGACACAAAAAAGATAATGACTACAGCTTTACTTCGAGAGAAGATGAACAGGGTAGGGCTGAGTGGAAAAAAGAATGTATCGAGACCATAAAACAATTGTATAATTGCACTTCTATATGTACATGGGTGCTGTTTAATGAAGGCTGGGGGCAGTTCGATGCCAAGGAAAATACGGATATGGTCCGTGAAGTTGACAATACACGCATCATTGATGCGCACAGTGGCTGGTTTGACCAGGGTGCAGGCGATGTAAAAAGCGAACATATTTACTTCTTTGACCTTGTGATGAAAAAGAGCAAAAAACCATATATCATATCAGAGTTTGGAGGAATTTCCTATGCGGTGGCAGGACATACATATTCGGATAAATATTTTGGGTATGGAAACCATGAGAATAGGGAATCTTTAAAGGCGGCATATGAGAAGCTCGACAAAAAGATTGCAGAGCTGGAAAAAGAAGGTCTGTGCGCGTCGGTGTATACGCAGCTTACAGATATTGAAGAAGAAATTAATGGGATTATGACATATGACCGGAAGGTAATGAAACTGTGAAAACAATTGCTGTGATAGAAGATGATGTGCATATTGGAAACATATTGGAAGAAAGTCTGCAAAAAGAGGGGTATCAAACCTGTCGTGCGTATTCTGGAACAGAAGCAAAATATCTGTTAAAGGATTGCAAACCAGATTTGATACTCCTTGATTTGATGCTGCCAGGCATTGCAGGAGAGGAGCTTTTGCTGGATATTCGAAATATTCCAGTGATTGTTATGAGTGCCAAAGCAGGGATAGATGATAAAGTAACAGCGCTTCTTGGCGGCGCAGCAGACTATATTACGAAACCGTTTGAAATCAGAGAGCTGCTGGCACGGATTACAGTCCAGTTTCGAAAGCGTGAGACAGATTTTCGGGCTGGGGAACCGCTTATGGTTGGAGGGCTTACGCTGGATTTTGAGTTGCATGAGATATGTTCTGGCAGCAGTGTGGTTCGGCTGACAAGAACAGAATTTGCGATCTTAAAGCTTTTGATGCAAAACAGTGGACAGGTTTTATCAAAGTCTGCGATTCTTGACAATATCAGCAATGATACCCCAGACTGTACAGAAAGCTCTCTGAAACAACATATCAGCAATTTGAGAAAAAAGCTTTATGACATTGGCAGAGACGAGTGTATTGAGGCCATTTGGGGGATTGGATTCCGATTTGTATCGGAATAATCATAAC
Organism: uncultured Lachnospiraceae bacterium; assembly: GCA_910586585.1. Lineage (GTDB taxonomy): Bacteria > Bacillota > Clostridia > Lachnospirales > Lachnospiraceae > COE1. The sequence continues at coordinate 6,082 of CAJUKA010000127.1, read as the reverse complement.
AGCCCCAATTAATCTTTACCAATTCTTTACTGTTTTCTTTACCATTTTCTTGATATCTATGGTTTACACTAAGAATATAAAATAACAGTAAGGAACTGTTCAGAAATTACTTGTGACAAGTACGCCGTATAAATGTTCAGCTGCAAAGAAGAAAATCGCAGGCATAGCGGGCTATGTCAAGATTTTTTGATGACGCAGATGGACATTTAGACAAGTAATTGTCATGAGTAATTTCCGAACAGTTCCTAAGTGTGCACATAATACAGAAAAGAGGTAAATGAAAATGGAATATTGTTTTACAGCAAATGCTTTAAGCAAGCATTATAAAAACTTTAAAGCGCTGAATAATTTATCTATGCATGTGCCCAAGGGGGCAATTTATGGTTTTGTGGGAAAAAACGGCGCTGGAAAGACAACGCTGATTCGGCTCGTGTGCGGACTGCAGTTCCCAACATCGGGCGAATTTACGCTGTATGGTGTAACCAATACAGACAGAAGGATATATAAAAATAGACGGAGGATAGGGGCTGTTGTAGAAACGCCCTCCGTGTATTTAGACGCAACAGCAAAGGAGAATATAAAAGCACAATACCGCGTGTTGGGTATGCCGTCTTTTGATGGAGTGGAAAATTTATTGCAGTTGGTAGGACTTGAGAACACTGGAAATAAGAGGGTAAGAGATTTTTCACTTGGAATGCGGCAGCGTCTTGGAATTGCGATTGCTTTGTGTAGTGAGCCTGATTTTTTGATGCTGGACGAACCGATAAATGGCTTAGATCCCCAAGGTATTATAGAAATTCGAGAGTTAATTCTGAGACTGAATCAGGAAAAGCAAATTACAGTGCTGATATCTAGCCATATTCTGGATGAGTTGTCAAGACTTGCAACACACTATGGTTTTATTGATAAGGGCAGTATGGTAAAAGAAATCACTGCAGAAAAACTGGAAGCCGCCACCAAAAAGTGTATGAAGATTACGGTAAATGATACAAGGCCAATGTGTTTGGTATTGGATCAGATAGGGGTAGAATATCGTGTTGTATCTTTGACAGAAGCAGAACTGTATGGAAACATAACGGTTACAACGCTTGTGCACGCGCTTGATACGGTAGGATGCGAGGTTGTAGCTATGCGTGAAAAAAATGAGAGCCTGGAAACCTACTATTTGAATTTAGTTGGAGGTGGATCAGATGCGTAATCTTTTGACAGCGAATTTTGCAAGACTTTGGAGAAACAGGCTGTTTTGGCTGATAGAGGCTGGAATTTTTGTGTGGGGATGTGTGGTTTATTTTTTAATGAAAATAAATGTGCGCAATGGGTATTTATTTGAATATGGAAATACTTATTTTTTTAATCAGATGACGTTTGTTGGAATTACATTGGCTTGCTTGTGCAGTTTTTTTATAGGGACAGAATATAGCGACGGCACCATGCGCAATAAACTTGCGGTAGGGCATAGCAGGAAAACAGTCTATCTGGCGAATTTGATTACAGTTGTTTGTGCAGGATTTGCACAGTTTGCAATATATCTGCTGGCAGCGCTTACAGTAGGAGTGGCGTTGATGGGAGATGTGGTTTGGAGCAGTTTATACAGGCCGGCGGAAAGCTTTGCACTGGCATTTTTATCAATTTGTGCAAGTGCTGCAATTGCAGTGTTTTTGGCTATGGTTATCATTGATAAATCCAAAGCGATTTTTGTAAATGTCATTTTGTCTGTACTGCTTTTGGCGGCGGGGGCTTCTGCAGTCAAAGGTTTAATGCAGCCGGAAACAACGCAAAGAATCTATGTACTGGAAACAGGAGAATATAAGTTGGCCTCTGAGGAGAACCTTTACACGGAGGAGCTTTTGAAGGCAGAGGAAGTGCCAAATCCGCGGTATCTACGCGGTTTAGAAAGGCAGGTATATGTGTGTATTTCAGCAGTGCTGCCAACATCTCAGGCACTTGTATGTTCCATTGAAGAAGAGTTTTTTGACAGATTTTCTGTTTTGAATGTTTTGGGGACACTGCTGTTCGTTGGGGCGGTATCTGGTGGTGGGATGATTCTGTTTATGAGACGAGATATCAAATGATCGGTGTACTTTCGGAGTTCCTTTGTGTCTGATATTGCGGGAAGATTTTTTCAGAAATGCGCAAATTTATGGGCAGTGCGCGGAAAGTATGTTGATTCAAGTTTGCATGATACAAAAAGAGGTGTGGTATGGCTTCATGGGCAATTGGATTTGCACTGGCAACTGTGATAGCGATAGGGTGTGTTGTGAAAATCATTTTTTTGTACAAAGATTTGGACGAAATCAGAAATGAGTTGCATGAGCGTCTAAGCGAAGATACCAACAATGTGATTTATGTGGCAGGAACAGACAGACATCTTAAAGCGTTTGCAAAAAGTCTGAATCAGGAGCTTGGAATATTGTATGACCTTCGCCGCCGCTATCAAAATGGCGACAAGGAATTAAAGGAAGCAGTCACCAATATTTCTCATGACCTGCGAACACCTCTGACCGCGATTTATGGTTATCTGGAATTGTTGGAATCTGAACCAAAAACGGAGACGACAACACATTATTTAGCGCAGATATCAGATCGTGCTGATGCGCTGAGGACACTGACAGAGGAATTGTTTCGGTACTCTGTTACTGCGTCTGTGCAAGGAGAAAAGAAGGAACGCGTAGTACTGAACCGCGTTTTGGAAGAGAGTCTTTTGTCGTATTATGATATTTTCTGCAAAAACAAGATAGAGCCACAAATTGAGATTCCGGAAGAGCCTGTTATCCGATTCCTGGATGCAGGTGCGTTGAAGCGGATCTTTCAAAACATACTGGATAATGCAGTAAAGTACAGTGCCTATCAATTTCGGGTCTGTCTTTTGGCAGATGGGACAATTTTGTTTCAAAACAAGACAGACAAGCTTGACAACATATCCGTGGAACGACTATTTGACCGCTTTTATACGGTGGAAACGGGAAGAAATGCAACTGGGCTTGGCCTTGCGATCGCAAGGCTTTTGACGGAGCGTATGGGCGGAAGCATTTCAGCACAATTCAAAGAAAATGAACTCACAATTAGGATTTTGTTTTGAGAAGCATTTATTATTGAGGTATGGGAGTTGGAATAATTATAAATTTATTGGACAGGATATATTCAGGTTGTTATTATGATGGCAAATGAAGCCCACCAGATTCTAAGCTCTGGTGGGCTTTTGGTATCGGGCATGTGAATTATTCCAAAACAATTTTCTTATGTTTTCTTTCAAATTCTGCAATATGTTTTTTCATAAGGATTTCTAATTCCCGATTAGAAGAACGTCCATGATATTGGGCAACAAAATGAAATTTTTGCAACAGTTCTGATTCTGTTCGTAATGTAAATTTAACTATTTTCGTCATCATTAAAATACCTCCAACTAATATGAATGTACTTTTAAAATCTCCAGTATATCTGCTTTATATGGACTTTTTGCCAGATGACAGGAGCTATGAAGTGTACATCTGACATTATTATACTGTCAAAATGACGGCAATATTTACATTGACGGCACAATGACGGCATATTATAATTGGAATGTAATATATAAATCGCAGAGGATTTTATCAAATGAAATTTTATAAATTAACATATGTGCTGGAAGATGAGTATGTAGAAAAACTTGCTGCAATGGCTGAACGATATAAAAAGGTAAATGGATGGAGTGAAAAAGATATGCTGCAGTTTGCAGTTACTGCGCTTATTCGGTCTGATATGCAAAGGATTCTGAATTTTTTAGAAGTCGAAATAAATCGGCTGGAAAAAAATAACTGATTTAGCCAGGGTATATGCTCTAGCTAAAATCAGTTATTTTTTGATAAGTAAATTAGTGGTAAAGTTCGAATTTCTGTACCATTTTATTTAATATTTCAGCTTGTGAAGCCAGTTCATCGGAGGTAGCGGAGGTTTCCTGGGAGGCAGCAGAGTTATCTTGTATGCCATGGGCAATTTCTTCAATGCCTACACGGAGCTGTTTCATGTTTTCTGCCTGAATCGCTGCGTTTTCTGCGGTTTCCTGGATCATTTTATTGACACCATCTACAGCACTTACCGATTCTTTCAGAGAATTCATAGCACCAGAAGCAATCGTATTTCCCTTATTAATTTCTTCCATTGATATTTCAATCAGTTCTTTTGTGTTATTTGCTGCTTTGGAGCTTTCCAGTGCCAGTTTTCCAATTTCATCTGCTACAACAGCAAACCCCTTTCCAGCCTCACCAGCACGGGCAGCTTCGATAGAAGCATTTAAGGACAGCAGATTTGTCTGTGATGCAATGTCTTCGATTGTCTGAATGATTCCGACAACTTGTTGTGAGGTTTGGTGGATTTTGTCCATGGCATCCATCATCAGTTTCATTTTTTCCTGGTTCTGCTCAATCATTGCAGCAGTCTGTGCAGTTGCTTTTGCGGAAGCTTCTGCTTCTTTGCGGCTGTTTTCTACCTGATCGGCAACGGTAGAAGTGGTCGCTGTGAGCTGTTCAATTGATGCTGCCTGTTCTTCTGCGCCTTCTGCTAAGACTTGGGAAGCAGTAGCAAGTTCAGCAGCACCTACAGACACACGTTCTGAACTTTCATTGATGCCTAACATTACCTGATTCATGGAATCAGAAATATTGAGCAGAGCCGTTTTAATCTTTTGGAATTCTCCGGCGTAATCATTTTTTAACTCAATACGAAGTTTTCCATCTGCAATTTGTGCCAGTACTTCGGCTGTTTCATCAATATATACAATATATTTTTTGAGCCGGTCGACGGTCTTTTGGAACGATTCGCCCAATTCTCCAATTTCGTCCTGACTTGTAACATGAACATGTACATTTAAGTTGCCGGCTGCAAGCTGCTGTGCGGTTTGGTTCAATTCCAGAATCGGCTTTGTTAGTTTTGCAGTACTTTTTCTAATTTTAAACGCTATCAGAAGAATACCAAATGTAAAGATAACAATAAGTGCGGTAACCATTGCAATTAATATTTCATAATATTCTAACAGTGGGAGGCTGCTAAGTACAATATACCCTGTCTCTCCGGCACTTTTGAGGGAACCATATTTTGTAACGCCGCCTGCTTTGTATTTCAGAAACACATCATTGCCTGATAAAATTGCATCTGCAACATTTTGTGAGATATCGACATTTTTGATATTTTGCTGAATAATATCACTTTGCGGATGGTAGAGGAACGTTCCATTTTCTGATAATAACAGCATGGATCCACTGCGGCCAATTTTGTAATCACTCATAATGTCCGTCATATGATCTAATGCAATATCCATGCCGACTGCGCCAAGAACCGTTCCGGTAGCGTCATCATAAACAGGAGATGCAGCGCTTAAAATCATCTTTTCGGTTGAAGAATCAATGTAGGGTTCTGTCAAGACCGTTTTCTTTTCCAGTATGCAATGATACCAGCCACGACCAGTAATATCCCAGCCTTCTTCACTGACAAAACCATCAGACTGCATCAGCGAACTGGTATCCAAGTCAGAGATCCATACAGCCATAACATTTTCGGAATCTGTTTTTGAGATGTTTATAAGATTTTCCATAACAGTATCTATTTTTTCAGTCTGCTGTATATGGTCACCAACTTTGGTGTTCATCAGGACATATTTAATCTCTGGATTCGCTGCTAATTGCTCTACGCTTCGCGTATATTGTTCTAAAAAACCTGTTAGCTGATTTGCTGCAGCATTGGATTCTTGTGTGAGTTCTGTCTTTTTTGAAGTAAGGCTCAGCCATCCTACCATACAAATTGCAACGATTGCTATGAACAGAAGCACAAAAATGACGCTTCCTCCTATTTGATGAAGGATTTCATCTGCGATGCTTTTTCTAGTGTTTGTTTCTTTTTTTGGTTTCCCCATAATAAACCTCCAATAATCTTTATGCACTTTTAGAAATTTTACTTTTCAGAAGAAAGAAAATTTTACATGTTTCTATATTTATTGTATCGCTATTTGGAAGGGAGTACAATAAAAATTTATATTTTATTTAGAATTATGTCGAATTTTGGTTACTTTTCACACCCACGCCAAATTTGGGCATTATGATGAAATTTAAAA
>CAJUKA010000126.1 GCA_910586585.1 uncultured Lachnospiraceae bacterium | reverse complement strand
TGCTTTGGTAGCTTAGGGTTATTGTGCAATTTTCTGAATTTGCTCATTTATAGTTGTAAAAGCAATTTTATCTATTACGAAGGAATTATTTATTGTATTTCTGACAAAGTATAAATTGCAAATATATGTTCCAATTCATGTTTTTTTGTATTTATACCACTATATAGCACACGTACACTTTCATTAGACATAAATTTAGAAAAATCACGCTCTTTAACAACAGCTTTTTTCTCTATTTTTACAGTTTCTCCTAATTTACGAATCAACTTTTCATATGACGAGTCAATTTTAATGACTATATAATCATTTGAATTTTCTGAAACGTTTCCCTCAAAATAATCTTGTTTGCTTTCTGTACTTGCTATGGATAAAAATAATATTACGCCTGAAATAATTGCAATAAAAACTACTATGATACAAATAAATTTTGATTTTTTCATACATATTACCCATCTTTCTGCGAAAGACACCAATGCGTCATGAAACAGGTGCATTGAACTTCCGCTATCTATCCACTACCTCTTTGTTTCAAACTTAACCTCCAATCTAGAAAATAACAAGGCAGATTTATAATGAATGCTAAATTTTCATTGTAAATCTGCCTTGTTATTTTATAACCTATCATTTTTTACCAGACAATTTGTGTAGCATATATTGGATTGATTGATACATTTGTATTTCCCCAACCATCGTTACTGTGTAATATACTGAATCTGCTGATTCTATATAACTATTGCTGGTAGATGTAGAATACTCAGAATTATATCAAATTCAGAATCATAAATTAAATAGCCACCCGATGAAAAAGGAAGATAGGAATATCGGTTTTCATCATTAGCATCTTTGAGCGTTTTAACAGCTGAAAAATTACCCGATTCACCTAAACTTGATAACAAGTTCGCAACTACAGGTTCTGCGCTCAAAGAATCAGCAGACTCCGCTGCCATAACTGGCATTGTTGATACCATTACTCCGAAAACAGTTAGTAGTGGCACTACAATTTTTTAGCATTATTCATAATAACCCGCCTTCAAGACATCTATTATATTACACTATTATGTTACATAACTAGTGTAATATATTCATAATGTCATGTCAATAGAGTTTTGTAAAACAGTTGTTTTGCACAATAAATCTTAGTTACTTTTTACATCCAATGTCATTTACTTAGCGCGTGTTTGAAAATCAAAAACTGCACAAATTAACACTTGTAGTATTAATAAAATAAGCTCTTGAAGAGTTATTTTTATAAGTTTATGCATTAATTGAGGAAACTAAAAAAGCATAATCTTTTAAAGAACCACATCATTTTTTTGCAAATTAAGCAACAACATCGGTTTTTCAGACACGCTCTAGGACAATTTATGGAGGATTTATGATTACAGGGAGCAATGCCAGCCTTTTGGAATATATGAAGATGATACGATGGTTGGCTACGTTATGGTGATTTACGATTATGATATTCCCGAATATGATGTATGGCATCTGATGATTGATAAATCGAACCAGAGACAGGGCTATGGCAGCGCCGCATTGGACCAGGTGCTTGATTACATCAAAATGAAACCTTTTGGCTCTTCAGATCGGGTAACCTTAACCTGTAACAAAGATAATATCCACGCACTGAATTTGTATAAAAGCAGAGGTTTTACAGAGACCGGAGCAATGGACGAAGAAGAAATAGAGCTATCATTGATGTTGCAGTAATAAAATCCCATTGAACAAAATTGCTGTGCGATGCCCTTACAAGGCTATCGCACAGCAATTTTCGTACCACCGTCAATAGAAACACTTTATTGTGCCGTAATGTCACAGTCCCCTTTTCAAAGACTTTATTTTGATTAAATCATCGTATCTCCATCATCGAGCTTTTGTATTAGCTGCTGCATTTCTTCTTTGCTCTTTACATTTTTGCTATTTGCCAGGACCTGTTCTTTCTCATATTCTGTCAGTTTTCCATAATGATCCATTGCATTCTCATTCATAGCCATTCCCAAAGCCAGCCCAAGCGGAATATTTCCTGGCTGCATGTCGCCTGTATAATCCATAAACACACCTCATACCTTTCCAAAATGACATATTAATATGCTGCCATTATAATATTCCCTGCAGAGAAAGCATTTATGTAGTATTATACTTTTTGGAATTATTTGTTTATGCTTCTTATTTAAGTATTCTGCTTGCGCCTGTAATATTTGGCTGGATAGCACAAAATATAAGTGCCGCACTCTTTCCTTTTTATTTGTGCATTCTGCTTATAATTATGATATATAATACGATTTTTGTCAGGAAAGCCTGAAAATGTCAGAACGCTTATTCCAATGAAAAAAAGCAGCCCATATAGGCTGCTTTTTTTCATTAGTGTTTCCCCAAAATGCCGGCTCCTGTATTTTGACTCCTAGCCAATGCTAGGTGGGCAACCGCAATCTTTCTCGCTGCCTTCCCCTAGCCAAAATGGGGGGCATGGCATTGATCAGACAATATAGGAATCCCGTTTAAAGTGATGTAGGTTCAAAATGACAAGAGTTATCGAACATCTCAGATTAATTATAGTATACCCTATCATTTTCAAAATATCAACCACTAATCTTTTGAATGTTTACTAATATTTTACAGTTATTTTTTGTTATTTTGTTGTTTATTGAATTTTTGTATGAATTGCTTCAAAACTACCAAAAAATCTCAGACCATTCATTAATACCGATATAGGATTTCGCCCAGTCTAAATATAGCTTTGAATTTGCTCCATCCATTTCATCATATATCTTTTGAGAAAAAGCATCAAGCCTTGTATCCATGCCAGGCCCATTATATACCAAGAGATACATTATTTCATCAATTAGGGGGTTGTCCACGATAGCTGCATAGGAAGCACACATTGCGGCTGCCTGTATTTCGCTTCCCATCGCATTTGAATACCCTATCTCACTCAAGATAATATGTCTGACATTTCCATCTGTATCAAGCATCTCTGGCGTCTGCATAAAATCTGTCAAGACAGATAAATTTTGAACGGTGACTACTTGCCCCAAAGCAACCTGTGATGCATAAAGATCGCCCTTTTTATGTTCTGACAAATCCCAAAATTTTGTATATTCCATAGGATTTGCATATGGATGCTGCGCCAATCCCCAATCAATATCACCACCTTTTTTGATGAGTGCATTAAATTTTTGAAGGAAATCCTTTCCGTCCATATACAAATAGTAATCACTATCTGCGGGAGTCAAATTCTTATCCCATATCTGATCCAGACAGACATAAACCCGCGCATTGGCATTCGTGCTCATAATTGCATTGTACATTACGCGAAACGCCTGTGTATATTCCTTGATATATGTATCCCAATCTGTCCACGCCATATAGTTCCAGATACGAGTGTTTACTTCGTTACCAATTATCCAGTTTTCTCCGCCTTTAGAATTTGCCACACAATGCTCTATATGACTAACAAGCTCTTTGACCCCTTCTGCGTCCGATGCATTAAACATATAGTACATTGGCTTACTTACCTTGTGACTGTCTGCTTTTCTTGCATCTGCCCTCGACATTGGATGTGTCAGAGCCTTGCTATCGCCTGTATTGAGCACCTGAAGCGTCTTGAATACCCATCCAAGCTCCGGACCATAATTTCCATCAAGGAAAACATTATTAAATTCTTCTCCCTGTGTCGATTTCTTAGTACGTGGATATCTCATAAGTGTATTCCATGCAAGCGCTTCTGGATTTGTAATATATGTTGGTTCTGATACCATATACATCGCACCGCCATTCAACACACCAATCGCAAACTTAGAATAAAGTCTTGTATTTTCTTGCCTAAAATTTACAGGAAAGGTAAATTTTTGTTTCAGTTCTGACCGTTCAAAAGCTTTTGAACTAACAATATTCATATTATTTGAAACATCATATTCATATGGAGCCATTTCAAGCAAATACAATATGCCATCATCTGATGCAGGCATACTATTATTCAATTCTGCTGTATATGTCACGGTTCCATTTTTCTCAACAGTACATTGAACATTCTGAGATATTTTTATCTGTGTTTTTATTTGTCCATATAAATCCCCAGCAGGAAGGGCAGTTTCTTCCGGAATCTGAGTATCAACAACTTCGGCGGCATAAGTGCTCATTCCCATGCCGCCAATTATAATACCTGACATCAGGCACGCAACTATATTTAATTTGAATTTCAGACTTTTTCGCATTGTAAACATTCTCTTTTCTTCCTAATAAAAACCTTATTATAATGCAGCAAGCGTATTATAGCAGATTTCTCCTTCTCCTGTCAATGTTTACATTTTCTAAACTCTGCTTTTCATAATCAGTTATTATGGTTATTCTATCCAATAACATTTAAAAACCTGTAGCGGTTCTCATAGACTTTGGAGGAACTGTTAAATCTTTTCTAAACAGCTACAATCTGGTATCAATGTCTCACATCGATTAAAAATCAAAATTACTTTGAATAAATCACCATCAACAATGATGCTCATATCTCCTCCTATCACTTTCATAAGGCTCTGCGCAATGGAAAGCCCAAGTCCATGACCTTCTGTATTGCGCGACTTATCACCTCTTACAAATCGTTCCATAAGCTCTTCTCCGCTAATATTAAGTGGATATTTGGACACATTTCTAAATGTTATACTTATCTTTTTTTCTAAGGTTTCAAGCGTAACATAAACCCGTGTTCCCTGCTGCGCATATTTGCATATGTTATTCATAAGATTGTCAACAATCCGCCATAAATGCTTGCCATCTGCCATAATATAAACAGGTTCCTCCAATTTACTCATGATAAGCTCTAACCCTGCAAGGCTCAGTTTCTCCTCGAACTCTCCTACTGTCTGTGTCAGGAATACGCTTACTTCCATTCTTTCATTGTTCACTGTAACATTTCCGGAAGATGCTTTGGACGCCTCAATTAAATCTTCTGTCAATTTCTTAAGTTTCGACGATTGTCTGTCAAGAACTTCAAGATATTCCGAAGCTTTTTCGTTATCCAATTCCTCTTTTTCCAACAAATCTACGTAGTTTATAATAGATGTCAGCGGCGTTTTGATATCATGTGATACATTTGAAATAAGCTCTGTCTTAAAATGTTCACTTTTCATGCGCTCATCTACTGCCTTCGACATTCCTTCACCTATCTTATTCAGATTTTCTCCATGCTTCTTGCACTCCCAGAACATCTTATTGGTGTCAATTTTGTGTGTTAAGTCTCCTTCAGCTATATGCTGACTCGCCTTTTGTAGTTCGTACATTTGTATCGCCAGCAAAAACACTACAATACATAATACCATCTTCTCTATCAGCCAGCATAGTACAATAAAGTCTTTGCTAGTCTCTGTAACAATCCAAAATTCAAAAAATGATATCACACCAATTATTACAATAAGTTTCCACAATAGATTTAGATTTCTAAAAATGTTACGGAATAGTTCTCTTAGACGATTAAAGATTCGATAACAGACACTTGATCTCCACCATTTACCATTTTTAAATCGCACACATAAACTAAGCACATATCCTATTCCGATCACAGTCATCATGCAAATTACGCAACCAGTCAAAATCAAAAATGCTTCCTTTATATCAAGCAAGTCCATTATAATATCGCAAGAAAACAATAATATTGTAAATTCCAGAACTCCTACAACAACGGTCAACAAATCAACCGGAATCCTGTCAACTGCTGTAAGAACAATCTCTTCTCTGTTTCGTCTGTGACCTGCTGCGCATGCAAGAAAAACAAAGGAAAGAATTGCTGCCAAAACGCTGATTACCAATCCTTGTAAGATATTCGCATTTATGGAATAGTAGAAATCAATAATCCAATTATACTGATTATACAAACTGTTTGTTAGTTCTTTGGGTACAGATTCTGGCACCAATGATACCACCCAATAATAATCACTTTGAATCGGCTGCGATACTACAAGAGTATAGTTTTCATCGAGAAAATATCCAGCCTCATCAATAAAATATTCTTTTGAATAATTATTAGAGTCAATTAATATAAGCTCGCTGCCATCAAGTTCTCTGATATTATCAAGTACAATAAGCCCCCAATTACCATAATTAAAAGTAGTATTATTTAATTCTGTTAAATGGATCGTATTTTTATTTCCATCAGCACTCAGAATTTTTTGTATGTACGTAATTTCGCCATCATTAGTTACATGTTCTGCAAAATTATTAGCAAGATCGTCCTCTCCTTCATAGGGCCTTGTATAGTTGAGCTTATATGCTTCCTTTTCAAAATCATAATTATAATTATATACAATACCATTAAAATTCAATGAAATATTTTGCACAGGATAATAGTTGCCTTCTGCACGATAATACACAATTCCCTTTGTGATATCATAACAAATCCCATCTGCGTACAAATATGTCCATTCTGATGAATATTCACTGGAATTACTGTTTTCTGCATCTGTCACCGAGATATTATCATAATCCCCATAATAACCCGCTGAAAACCCTTCAATCATAGTGCCGTCATGGTTATTTTTTATCTGATACAGAAAAAGATTTTTGGGGTCCAGATTCTTTAGTTCTTCATCTGATATATTTGTTTCTACATATGAAAGCTTATCATTGAAATTAATATCCTTCAGACTGTTCGATTTTATAATACCATATTGAAAATAATTCTCTGCCAACATTTTGGCATAAGTACTATTTTCACGATTCCGAAATGCTTTTATCGAATAATCTATATTTACTGTCTCATATATTCGATGCATTGCTTCGTCGTATGTTTTATCAAAAAGATTTTCTCCAATTCCTATCATTGTCAATGCACCTAGTGCAACTGCCCCTAATACTGATGTTACACAAAGAATCCAAGCTATTATTTTTGCAATGACAGATTGTTTTAGTCGGTCCATTCTAATCTCCCTCTTTTCCTAATGATTTTTATTGATATTTTCATAGCTCTAGTTTATATCCCCGTCCCCAGACAGATTTTAGATATCTTGGCTCCGCTGGGTTATACTCCAGTTTTTCTCGTAAATGCCTGATATGTACTGCCACTGTATTCTCGGTGCCATATGGATTGTCTTTCCATACAGCAGCATAAATTTGTGTCGGAGAATATACTTTTCCTGGATTTTCCATAAGAAGCTTTAAGATGTCATACTCTGTAGGCGTCAGTGATACTTTCTCTCCATCAAGCATCACTTCCTTTGTACGATCATCAAGCTCAATACCTCCTATCACCAATAATTCATTCTCTTTCGGCATTGTTCCGCCGCCAAGCTGCATATACCGCCTTAACTGTGATTTTACCCTTGCCTGCAGTTCAAGCGGATGAAATGGCTTCGTTACGTAATCATCCGCGCCAATATTCAAGCCAAGTATTTTATCAGTATCCTCTCCTTTGGCAGTCAGCATAATCACAGGAACATTGCTCTTTTCACGAAGCTTTACCATAGCTGTAATTCCATCCATTATAGGCATCATAATATCCATAATCACCAAATGAACTTCCTCTCTTGAAATTACCTCCAAAGCTTCCGCACCATTAAAAGCTTCAAATACCTGATACCCTTCCGCCATCAGATAAATTCGAAGCGCCGACACAATATCTTTTTCATCATCACATACCAGTATGTTATACATTTCTTTTACCTCTTTTTTATCAGCGCCCGTTTCAATTATCCTGAGCGCTCAAATTTTATAATCATGATTAATAAACTTATTTTAACGAATTTTTCATTAAGTTCCAATGAGGAAAATTATTAAGAATTCTTTAAGAAACAAAATACCTGCCATGAAAGCCCGTTAATTGGCCTAAATGACAGGTTCAAACATGGTTGTTTCTTTTATAAAGCTGGATTATCCATAATACCAATAAATAGTGGAATTTGGTTTTCCATATCCATAATCATATACAAAAACGGTTCATCAAAAAAGACTTCTAATGGTTCTTCCATCACAGGCAGCGCAGAGCGATACTTCATCATAACTTCTGTGACAGCCGCCGCTTCTGTTCCTGCCTCGTCCACAATGATTTTTGCTTTCTGCCGAACCAAATCAATATAAAGCGTATCGCCATTTTCTGATTCTCCTATCTGGCTAAAATCTGCTTTTTCAACGTCAAAACAAGTTTTTAATCCCATATTCTGCAAAAACGTATTCAATTCCTTATCCAAAGTTACTTCAAACTTCGGCAATTTCAGATTTACCATTTCAAGCTGGCTATTGTCCAATAAATCAGAAATTACTTCATCGGTAATTTTACTGTGCAGTTCACTGATTTTTCCTTCTTTGGATTTGAGTGCAATAAACGCAAAGGTGTTGTTACTTTGATTGACACTGCTATATGGAAGAATAACTCCTTTTGCAAAATCATTTGATATGTATTCCAATTCCGCCCTATTCTTATGCATCATATCTACTTTGACCTGTTCTCCATTTGCAAGATTAAAGTCTTCTGTATTTGTCATATGGCTCTCAAAAGGCATACTCCATTCCGCCTTAAAATAAAGCGCATTGAAAAGAACAAGTCCTGTACTTTCATCAAACGGATCTTCTATCATCTGTTCTATCAATCCATTGGTTTTATCTTCTACCCAACGATTCATTTTGTTCATTGTGTTCATATCAGACAGTTTTATTTGAAATGACTCTGCATTGGGTATCGAATGGATTGTATTAAGCCATGTCTGATTTACACCAAATCGTGTATCAAGCCATGCTGAATTTGCAAGAGACAGTGTCATAACTTCTGAGTTTTCAGAAAAACAATTCATGATATTACCAGAAACTTCTGCCATGTTTTCTCCCAATACCCTATGAAATTCAGACTCCGTATCCCCATTTGCGCCAAATCCTGCCATAGAAAGCGCTAAATAAGCAGATATCGGTGACAGAACTGCATTCTCTTCACCCGCGATCTCATTGAAAAGAATGTAATTAAAATCCCTCAGTTCCTTATAAAAATCCGTGTTGCTGTCAATTTCCTGAATGTTTTTATCATCTTTTATGTTTGATTTTGATTCTGGTTCTTCTTGAATCTTGACCTCTTTCGCTTGTCCAAGCACACATGCTACTACTATAATTATTATTGCAAATGATATCATTATTTTCATCTTAATCCTCCATGTCGACTTAGATCGTATCTTAAAAATGCTTTCTGCGTATTATAATACTATTTTCCTGTTTTGTATTACCCTTCACTTTCGAACCGAAATACATAACCGTAATTTGAAGATGGTTCAAAATTATCAAATTCCTCTTTGGTAAAGATACCTGTTAATTGATATTCTTCGGAAAGACTTACTTGATAACCTTTGTCAACCAAACGCTGATGTTCTTTTTCCAACAATGCCTTTCCGCTCTCACTGCAGTTAAGCAATTCATAACAAGTAGTATCCCCATTCACTCTGTTGCCAAATATGTCTATCACAACCTGATAAGCATATTGCGGTGCGTCTGTTGTGTTTTTCGTATTATTGGCACCTTCATAATATTCTATCGCATCAATTAATTTTTGATGATAAAGATATTCACCCATTTGCGGAGATGCATAACTAAGTGAAGTTTCCTTATACTCTCTCAAATCATTGTTCTCTGGTTGTTTTGGTGGAAAACAATATATAATGCTATATTCAATCACTTCATCGTCTAATACTGCCTCATAATCATTGCCTTTTGGCAAATCATTCGCAAAATCTTTCGTATCACTGAATTTTTTCTCTGAAACAGTATTTCCAGCTCCTGTCTCTTCTAATACGCTTTCAGCTTTTTCGGGTAAGTCTGTACGCACACTTTCTTCTACCGCTCCATCTGCACGAAACTGGGCTGTTGTATCTGCAGCAGATGCATTTTCTGGTTCTGCAGTAGCTATATTATTTATCTCTTCAAAATTATATTTAGACTGCTTTTGAAAGCTTATAACAGAGAGACAAACAATGGCTGCACAGGCTGCGGCGGATCCCCATTTTTTCCACCTGACATTTTTGTTATAACCAACGTCCATGGCTTCCTCAACCAGATCATCATGAATATATTGCATATCTTCAAGCAAATCTTTTCCTCTCATAATACAATTCCCTCACTTTCCAGATATTTACGAAGCTTATTCCTCATACGGAAAAGTATTGATTTCACTTTGCTCTCACTTAGACAGAATGACTGCGAAATATCGCGAACCGAATCCATATACCAATAACGTCGGATAAATACCTTTCGCATTTCTAAAGACTGTATCTGCAGAAACTCACTGATAATACGTCCAATTTCTTCACTTTCCAATTTGCGTTCTAAGTCATTGGGAGCTGGTATACAATTTTCAAGCTCTCTGCTTAACTCCACAACGGTTGCCTCGCGTTTTTTTGCATGATAATAGTCATATTTACCAAATGAAAAATTTCTTGTCAGTTTGGCTAAATATGCAAAGAAATAGTCTGGTTTTTCCGGCGGCAGTGTATTCCATGTGGCATGGTATGTATCATTGACGCACTCTTCTGCATCTTCTTTGTCATGCAAAATATTCATAGACAGATTTTGAAGCCGCCCGCCATATTTATTTGCTGTTTCTGTTACTGCTTGCTGCGAGCGCTTCCAATACAAATCAATTATCGCTTTATCCTCCATTATCAGTTCCTCCTGTTTTGGACCCCTTCCAATTCTATGTACGCTCAGAATTTCTTTGTGGCTGATATTGTGATCGTACATTTTTATCTCAACAGAGCTATTTCCTACCTTATCATTCCTTTGTTCAAAAATAGTCTGGATATGGTTTGGGTGTTCTCTGTTCTATCCATATTTCTTTATCTAATATGAAGGAAAATTTATGCATACGTTGCAAAAATTTATCATATTTACAAAAAAGATTGGGGCTATCACAATAAGTAATGCACATGCAGTTCTTATTGCGACAGCCTCAATTCCTTTTATTAAAACAATATCTTTTTTCTATCAATAAGAAATATCAAAAAAATTCTCGTTTTTATCTCATCTCTTTTTCCGCTCAAAAAGCTTGATAAACAACGCGCCTAATACCGCTCCAAATGTGTTCAAAAATCACGGCTCATCCGGCTCAACCACCAGCCCTGCTGGTGGTCTGGACTGCC
>CAJUKA010000125.1 GCA_910586585.1 uncultured Lachnospiraceae bacterium | reverse complement strand
CCAGAGTCACGCCAGTGATCTGCACCGAATTGGTTCCGTCATATGTCCTATCCTTATCTGACGCTGGACAATACCAGCGACCAGCCGCCAAAGTCCGATGACGGGCGGTTCCTTTCCTCCAGTCACGATGGCTTTGGCGTTGGGACGGAATCGGTACGGGTGACTGTGGAGCGTTACAGCGGCGATACCCGCTTTGAATGGAAAGACGGGATGTTTTATGTTTCGGTCATGTTATCTGCTCAAAACAAGCCTTGACAGATACCCCAAGCCTCCGAAGTGCGTGGGTTGTCCCAGAGTGCGGGACAACGTGGCAATCGAAATCTATTACTCTTTTGTCGGCAAGGTAGAACTGCCCGACTAAAGCCCGACCCGTCCGGCAGTCAGCCGGACAGGGAACGGCAAAATTTTTTACACTTCTTTTACTTCTTTATCTCACATGAGCAAATAACCATGGTTTTAATAAAGGTTTCAGTACACGGTTCTCGACAAATGATTAGTGTCCTGGAACCTTTTCCTTTCTCTGTTCTCATGCCATTATATCGGTTAATTCTATGACAGGCAACCAGAGTAATTTTAGGTCAGTACAAAAGGGTAGCAACATGAATACAGTATCAAATAACTGCCTGCAATAAGAATTATTATGAGGACTTCAATTAGCACTTTGCTCATACAATCTCTTCCTTTCAAAATAAAAAGTAGGACTATATCAGCCAAACGGAATATCTCCGTGATAAATGCTAATTTAGTCCTACCTAAATAAAATCTATTAAATTGTCACCTCACTTGGATGCACGAACCACACTCAGGTCATGACTCCTGAATTGTTGATGCAATGTTTGGATTTCGGTTTGATTTGTCAGCGCTGCCTTATCTACCGATAAAATGGTATAAAAATAAGGACTAAATTAGTGCTAACCCCTTGATTTTACTGGGTTTCTCTAACTTTGTCCTTATTATAACGCGCTCATCATCAATAACCACATAATCGAAATAATCCGGCACAAAAACATCTTCTGTCAAATACTCTTTTCTCCCAAGTGTCGCTACAGATGCAAAAATCACAGCTTTATCCGTATCCTTCCGTTTTCCGTAAAAGAAACCATAGTCATCGGAATGCCTCACATTTTTAAAGGATATTGCTGCCTGTTTTAATATCTCTTCTCTATGAGCCACAAATAATACACGCTCGTATTTTGCTGAATCAAATACCGCAAGGTATGTCTTACCCACCCCCGTAGCTGCCTGCACCAATCCCTTCGTCGCCCCTTCCGATCTGCTATCTTCCAATGCATACAAAGCTTCTATCTGTGCTCCTCGCGGTTGAAACAATGATTCAACCTTAGTGTGTACATCATCTTCCAAATTATCATATTTCGCTAAATCTTTTGATACAGCTGGCTTGTGCCAGTTCTTAGAATATCTTATGAGTTCATCGTCATCAATCACAATGGAGTGATTTTCAAACAACTCTACAAACGTATCATAAAACAAATTAAAATTCTTTTTATCATCAAGACTACTAAATCGGTAATTCCACTCTATTCCGGAAGTCAATGCACTTCTCGAAATATTAGAAGAACCAATATATATTTCTCCAACATTTTCATAATGAAATATGTAAGACTTCGGATGAAATGAACGGTCTTTATCATTATAAAATCTTAAATCTACCCTGTTGCCCAATTCTTTTTTTATCAGACATAAAGCTGACGGCTGGGTAATCCCGAGATAATTTCCGGTAAGAATTCTCACCTGTACACCACGATCTAACGCCGCCTTTAAATCCTTCAGAATCATTCTCACTCCCGATTCCATAAGAAAAGAGACAATATTATTATTGATTTTTTAAATCATGATCTGTCTATGGAACATGTGATAACACCGACTGAACGAATCCAGCGTATCATTGAACTCTATGCAGAAGATCATGAACTCTTTTCTGTTTGATTCAAACCACACATTATTAAGCGAGTAGAGAAACGATTTTTGGTTCTTTTCCCTACTCGCTTAATATCGCAATAAATGGCAGTTATTTGGATAAAAATTCTTTTGCCACGTTCTTTATTTCTTCCTCAACATCTTGCTTCTGCAAAATATCATTTAATATTGTTTCATATTTATCAGAGTTCTCACCTGCATTTTTTATCCTGTTTATCATCCATACTGTTCTTCCATTTCTTTTATTAAGTTCTCGATCATTATCATTTCCTCCATTATGCTCAGATTGGATATCTTTTCAACAAATCGACTGTTTTATAAAACCATCATCAAAGTTCCCAGACCAATCAACACACAGCCAATCATTGATTTTACTGTGACTTGCTCATGGAGGATGATAAATGCCAATACAAGTGTTATCACAACGCTCGATTTGTCAATCGGAACAACTTTAGAAGCTTCTCCCATTTGCAATGCCCGATAATAACACAGCCATGATGCACCTGTTGCCAATCCAGACAGAATCAAAAATATCCAGCTCTTTTTGCTGATTTCTGTTATCCCATTCTGCGTATTTGTCAAGAAAACCATTCCCCATGACATGATAACGACAACCACTGTCCGTATTGCGGTAGCAAGGTTTGAATGAACGCCCTCTATACCAATTTTAGCTAATATTGAAGTTAATGCTGCAAAAATTGCAGACAGTAGTGCAAATAAAAACCACATATCTATTTGTCTCCAAATATTTTATAAACAAATTCTTTGGAAATTCTTCTTGCCTTTTTTGAGGATAAATTCTTCTTCGAATACATCTTTATGATAAGTGGCCTTTGCATCTGCAATTTTTTCACCATTCACAGATACACCGCCCTGCTCCACTGCACGTCTTGCCTCTGACTTGGAAGCAGTCATGCCTGCGGTCACAAGAAGCGTCAAAATATCAATGCTTCCATCTATGAAATTTTCCTCCGTGAGCACTGTTTTGGGCATATTTTCTGAATTTGCACCTCCAGCAAACAAAGCTGCCGATGCCTCTTTTGCTTTT
The DNA here is from genome assembly GCA_910586585.1 of uncultured Lachnospiraceae bacterium. Lineage (GTDB taxonomy): Bacteria > Bacillota > Clostridia > Lachnospirales > Lachnospiraceae > COE1. The sequence goes on along the minus strand of CAJUKA010000125.1, from coordinate 8,209 downwards.
TCTGCTTCCTCTGTGCCATGAACAAGCTGGGTCAATTCAAATGCAAGAATTTCTTTTGCCTTGTTTAGTTCACTTCCCTCCCAGCTTTCCATCGCTTTAATTTCTTCCAGCGGAAGGAACGTAAGCATTTTCAGACATTTGATGACATCTGCATCTGAGACATTTCTCCAGTACTGGAAAAATTCATAAGGAGATGTTTTCTCAGGGTCAAGCCATACCGCGCCTGATTCGGTCTTTCCCATCTTTTTGCCCTCTGAGTTTAACAGCAGATTAATTGTCATGGCATAGGCATCTTTACCGAGCTTGCGGCGTATGAGCTCTGTGCCGCCAAGCATATTGCTCCACTGATCATCTCCGCCAAACTGCATATTGCAGCCATATTTTTGGTATAATGTGTAAAAGTCAAAGCTCTGCATAATCATATAGTTAAATTCCAAAAAAGTGAGTCCTTTTTCCATGCGCTGTTTATAGCACTCTGCTGCCAACATGCGGTTGACAGAAAAATGAGGACCGACTTCCCGCAGTACATCCATATAATTCAAATCAAGAAGCCAGTCTGCATTATTTACCATCATTGCCTTGTCTTCTCCAAACTCGATAAATCTGCTCATTTGCTTCTTGAAACAGTCCACATTGTGCTGAATCGTTTCTGTAGTCATCATCTTGCGCATATCTGTTTTTCCACTGGGGTCTCCAACCATTGCCGTACCGCCTCCAATCAGAGCAATTGGTCTGTTTCCAGCCATCTGAAGGCGTTTCATCAAACAAAGCGCCATAAAATGTCCAACATGAAGACTATCTGCTGTCGGATCAAAGCCAATATAAAATATCGCCTTTCCACTATCAATCATTTCTTTGATTTCTTTTTCATCTGTTACCTGGGCAATCAGCCCTCTTGCTACCAATTCTTCATACAACTGCATTTTCTTTTTCTCCTTTCTCAAATGAACAAGGGACAAATCAAACACGCTCAATCTGTATTCGCACTTTCCTATAAAATAAAAAAATCTCGTCCCTTGAATTTATAAACTCCAAAGGACGAGGTACTTATTCCTATCATATACCACGTGTTACCACCTTTTTTCACACAAAACTCACGTCTTATGCCTCACTAAGTACGGGAAAACCAATACCACTTAATTTCCGATACTCCACCCAATATAACGTTTGGGGATTCCGTCACAGCCTACTTGTTTCTCTTTATTTTATCAATACAACGTTCGGTGTGCAGCTCCAAGATGTATTCCCTTTCATTTTCCCTTGCGCCTCTCATCCTCCGGCGGCTTTCTGTAAGTTCCCATGAAAGCTACTTTTTCTTTTCATAGCATTTATCTCAATTGAGCACCAGCACTCAAATATAAAGTGATTATAACTTTTAGATAACTATTTGTCAATCAAAATTTCAAGGCGATGTTGTCGCATTGTATTCCTACCTCTTTCAAATACAAATTCACATAAAACCGTCTTCCAGCGACTTCTCCATCAATTCATAGCACCTTCTTGTATATTCTATGAATGAGGGAATATTGCTTAACATCCCTTGCTGCAATCTATGACTCGTTTCGATTGCAAGATGATATTGATTTTGCGTAATATCTTTCTTCAACAATGCTTCCTCTAGTTCATCCATATCATCAACAATAACTGTCCCATCTGGATAAACTACCAAATCTAAATATAAATCATCAAAATATGGCACTCCATCTGCATCAATGCCTTGTTTTGCTATCATATCTATGTACCACAGCAGAACTTTTTCATTTTCATCCATCATGGCTGTTATACAATACCAATCATTCTGTGGCAAGATCGATAGCCATTTTCTCCCTTTATCACAGACTACAATATCTTCTCCATTAAATTTCCAAGTTTGTATTTCACTTACCTCTTTAATATCTATAAGCCCAATATAACCATTTAGCAGCTCCGAGTTTACCGTTTTTCCAAATATGTCTTTAGCGATAATACATTTCCACTCATCATATGATAACTGACTTCTTTTCATAACTTCTCTGCCTCACAATATCCAAATTTATGAATATGATTATACCACTTGCATTCTCCATTTACCACAAAAATATAAGATACAGTAATCGCCGCACCCTACATTTCTTCTTTACGAATGCTTCATTCTACTATATACTATATATACTAAGAAACTAACATTATGATTTGAAACATGCAGAGGGCACAAAAGATGGAATTTTTGAAAACAATTTTTTACGGCATCTATAACCTTTTATGGGGAGATCTCATCACAATACCCTTACCAGGAAAAAGCTCTGTAGGGCTTTCGCTGCTGGTACTTATTCTCATACCTTCAGGAATTTATTTTACAGTCAAAACAAGGTTTCTTCCTTTCCGATCGTTTCCGGAAATGATTAAAATCAGCATTGAAAAAAAAGAGTCTTCCAGAGAGCAGCTTTCCCCTAAAAATTCCATTTCGGGAATACAGGCATTGATTATATCAACTGCCACCAGAGTCGGCATGGGAAACCTTGTAGGCGTTGTCGCTGCAATCTCCGCGGGCGGCGCGGGTGCTGTCTTTTGGATGTGGATTATTGCGCTGCTGGGATCTTCCACTGCATTTGTAGAGGCAACTTTGGCACAGATTTATAAAGAAGAAGATCCACTCTACGGCGGATATCGAGGAGGACCTGCTTACTACATTCATCATCTTTTTCTAAAAACAAAAAGCCAGAATCACAAACCTTCCGTTATTGCAGTTTTATTTGCTATTTCCGGATTGATTTGCTGGTGTGGCATCAGCCAGGTAATCGGAAATTCTGTATCTTCTGCATTTGAAAATGCATTTCAGATTCCGCCTCTTTACACAACGGGCGCTCTTGTTTTTGTTGCCGCAATTATTGTGCTGCGCAAAAATGCAACGGTAAAAGTTCTGGATATTATTGTTCCGATTATGGCTGGCTTATATTTTTTGATCACATTATATCTTATTATCAAAAACGCCGGACAGCTCCCTGCTGTTTTTCAACGTATTTTTACAGAAGCCTTTGGCCTGCGCCAAGCAGTCGCTGGCGGTTTTGGCGCGGTTATCATGAATGGTGCCAAAAGAGGATTGTTTTCCAATGAAGCAGGGTCCGGTTCTGCTCCATGTGCGGCGGCCGCCGCTGATATTAGCCACCCTGCAAAAGAGGGACTTTTACAGGCATTTGGTGTTTTTATCGACACCATTGTAATCTGTAGCTGTTCTGCTATGATTATGCTGCTGACGCCAGAAGGTTTAACCCAAAATTTAGAGGGCATGGACCTTCTGCAAACAGCAATGCATCACCATATGGGCAATTTCGGTGTGATTTTTATTGCTGTGATTCTTTGGCTTTTTAGTTTCTCTACATTTATAGGAATTTTATTCTATGCAAGAAGCAATGTCGCATATCTGTTTGGTGATAACTGGATATCGCAGACCTTGTACAAGCTGCTCGCGCTCGTCATGCTGTTTATCGGAGGTATGGCAGCCTATACCTTTGTGTGGGATTTAGGAGATATTGGTATCGGGCTTATGACTATCTTTAATATGATTGCATTGTTCCCTCTGTCCCGCCATGCGATAAAATCCCTGAAAGAATATGAAGCAACACTGCAAATGCCAAAAAAGCCTAAAAATTAATATAATTCCTCAAGCAAACCACTTATTTTATCAAAATATGCATAAAAGTCATAGCTGTACCAGCCACCTTTTTTTCGATATTTTTCCGGCCTATAATCATAGTAGACCCCATTGATTCCAAAATTGGTACAGCTATCGGTTGCTACAGACAGCTTTATTACTTCCCCGCTGGTCAATGTCAGTTCCAAACAAGAACATTGATTGCCACAATCGGCACCGCCAAAAAGATACTCTGCATTGCTGAATAATTCTGCGAATACACGCAATGTTTCTGGGTCTGTTATTGTCTGACTATGTGTTTCCCAATTGGTAAATAAACTACAGACCTCTAATTTCGCTGAGACAATCTCTTTGATATTCGCAGGATCAAATGATTGATACCCCACCGTCTCCTCCAATACGGTCTGTACTGTCTGATATAATTCATGATTCTGTATCAAATATTCTGTATAGCTGCCTTCTTCATTAACAGAATCTACATAAAAATATCCATCCTCAAATGCTGTCAATATAAGCTCCTGATAATAGATCTGCCACCCGCTTTCTTTTTTCCCAAACCACCTCGCTTCAGATGGCTCGCCTTTCAGATTTTGTTGAACAAGTTTTGTCAACTGCTCCTGCAGCTCTCCTGTCGGAATATAATAATAAAATAAATTAGCTCTGAGCACAGAAGGTTCCACCTTGATGCATACTTTCTCTTCGTCGCGCTGTTCATATAACGGAATTTGTCCATACATTAATCCTTGCTGCGTTTGTGTTTCGTACCATGCACCCTCTTCAGCTTCTTTCTGTTCAGCGCTTACTTTGGTTTGTGGTTCTTCCAAAATGGGATCTTGTTGTGCAATATCTTCTATTGATACCGTTTCTTCCGAAGTTACTGCACTTCCAAATGCACAGCCCACAATGCCAATACAAACAATCCCCAGAAGAATCAGTGAAATAATCGTAGTTTTTGGCTGTCTCGCAATCATTTGCACTCTTTTTTTCATTTCACGCATTCCTCCTGCGGCGCTTGTAGAACAGTTCCAAAGACGAACGTTCAATGTCTTATCTGAAATTTCTTTTGCAATTTCAATCAACGTCCTTCCATATAGAATCTGTTCGTTGGTTCCAATCTGTTTCAATGTTCCATAATCGCAGGCAAGTTCACTGTCTTTTATTGAAACCATCGCCGCAATCCATACCAGCGGATTATACCAATACAAAACGATACAAATACAGCGAATCAATGCCCATATTTGATCTCCATGTCTAAAATGTGTATACTCATGAATTAGAACGTATTTTCTTTGCCGTTCTGACAGACGAATATTTTCCGGAAGATATACACAAGGCTTTATCAGTCCAAATAAACAAGGACTTGTGATTCCCGTTGATTGATAAATAGAAAGCCTGTTTTTGATTCTGCCTATCCATAATCGTTTTTTTCTTAAAGTTCTGGCAAGCTGTATATTACTCCACAAAAAGATACCTGCACATAACAATACGCCTATAATCCAGATTCCCAGGAGGTACTTTGAAAAACGACTGTGAGAAAGGCTGGTTTCCTGATCTGTTGTTGTACTTTGGTTGTTTTGTATTTTATGATTGTCATAGACCGAATCTTGCTCAATCTCACTTTCAACAAAAAGATATGACACCTGGCTTGGGGTTATCTTTTCTACTGCATTCATGACACTGATATCCGACTCAAAGCCCGGCAGAGGAACCAATAATTTGATCACCACCAACAACCATAAAGCATACTTGATACAAGGATTCATTTTCTTTTCCATCAAAAATGATACTATCCATATCGCTACAATCAATACGGAAGAAGATATTATATGCGCAATCATTTTTATCATCACGCTCCTTTCAAGATTTGCCCTCTGACTCTTCTAATATCTGATACAGCTCCTTGATGTCATTTTCGCTCAAATGCCGGCTTCGCACAAGTGTACTAAGCATCATACTGACAGAACCTTGATATACTCTGTCAATCAAACTTTCCGTCTCTGCTACTGCCGCATCATCCCGGTTAATATTGGGATAATACTGTTTTGCCTTTAATCCTTCTTTGTAGGAAATAATCTCTTTCTTTACCATTCGCCCCAATAATGTATTGACAGTACTTTTACTCCATCCTGGCTCTTCTTTTAATACATGGTATAATTGCATAATTGTCCTTGGATTGTCTTCCCATAATTTCTCCATAATAATCCATTCGCTTGATTGCAGCACAATTTTCTTTTTCATCATCATTCTCCATTTGTATTACTATTGTCAACCATTTACAGTATATATTAATGTGTTACTGCTGTCAACCATTTATTTTCTACAAAGCGTTTGTCAGTAGTGTTATTTTTGTATTAGAAGACGCATTTCCTATAAAAACCGAAAAAAGAAGCGTGGAATGGAACAAAAAACGTTCTCATTCCCGCTTCTTTATTGTCACATGAACATGGTCTCCGGGCTTTTTGTTATGATATATTTATCTGTTTCTTGTTTATTTCTGAGGACGAAAGGTGATTGTTCCTGTTTCATCGTCCATCTTATCAATGATCGCCAATGATTCCAGATGATATCCAAGATTGCGGATCGTCCTGCCGCCTATCTGAAATCCCTTTTCTATCGCAATGCCGATCCCATCTACGGTCGCTCCTGCCTCGTTTACAATCGAAATCAGCCCTTGCAGCGCACAGCCATTTGCAAGAAAATCATCAATAATTAAAATATGTTCTCCTTGTTTTAAATATTTTTTTGACACAATAATCTGATTCCTGCATTTATGTGTAAAGGATTCCACCTCTGCTATGTACAATTCACCCTCAAGATTTACACTTTTTGCCTTTTTTGCAAAGACAACTGGCACCTGAAAGTACTTTGCCACAATACATGCGATTCCAATTCCAGAAGCTTCTATTGTCAATATTTTTTCTATTTTTTCCTGTTCAAATCGACGCCGAAATTCCTCACCCATCTGCTCAAACAATGAAATGTCCATTTGATGGTTTAAAAAACTGTCCACTTTTAATACATTACCTTTTTTAACAATTCCATCTTTCAAAATTCGTTCTTCAAGAAAATTCATACTACCCCCATAATTCCGCTTTATGGAATCTCAAATCAGATACAAAGGCGGGTGGTAATTTTTTCAATTGCCGCCCGCCTTTCATTGCATTATCTATTTATGATATCCGTTTATTTTTATACCTCTTTGAGTACCAAATGCTGAGGAAGACCATTTACCATAAATGGCTGATAATCTCCCTGAATCAACGGCTCAATGTAATTGATAAAATCATCTGTTACATAATTGCCTTCCTCGTTAACCCACTCACGCGGAACAGTCTTTTCATTGTTTGCAATACGATGTACATCATAAATACCAGCAGCACTCATATATGGATCATCCGATACGCGGTCGATGACTACCATCTTGCCATTGTCGCCTTCATCTGCTGCTTTCACAGCGGCACCGCCTACCATAAATGCCTCATTAACATCTACACGAGATGCCATATGAGACGCACTTCTCTGCAATGTAGAGAATTCAATACTACGTGTCTTGCAGCCAATTTCTGCGCCCAGATAATTTGCCAAGTACGTAGCTGTCCCCTGAAGCTGTTTATGTCCAAATGCATCTACATAATCTGCACCACCTGACAGTTCACATACATATCTGCCGTCAGCAAGCTTGATTCCTTCTGATACTGCAATAACGATTGATTCTTTCTTCTTCAGCAGCTCTTTTGTTTTTTCTAAGAATTTATCAATATCAAATGGAATCTCTGGCAGATAAATCAAATCTGGTCCATCGCACTCTTCTGTCTTAGCAAGTGCAGTAGCTCCTGTCAACCAGCCTGCATTCCGTCCCATAATCTCAATAATTGTAATCATATCTTTGTGATATGTTAATCCCAGCGCATCACGGATAACTTCTTTGGTAGATGCAGCAATATATTTTGCAGCGCTTCCAAAGCCTGGTGTATGATCGGTCAAAGCCAAATCATTATCAATTGTCTTTGGTACACCCAAGAACTTCTGAGAATGCCCTTTAATAATCGCATAATCTGACAATTTCTTGATGGTATCCATAGAATCATTTCCGCCGATATAGATAAATGTCTCGATGTCAAGCTTGTCCAATATCTCGAAAATTCTTTCATAAATTTCTATATTTTCATGAATTTCCGGCAGCTTGTAGCGGCAAGAACCCAAGAAAGCAGATGGTGTTCTTTTTAACAACTCAATGTCCATATCTGAATGAATCTGTGTAGACAAATCTACATACTGCTCATCCAAAAGCCCCTGAATTCCATGAAGCATTCCATATACTTTATGAAATCCTCTCTCTTTTGCAGTCTTATAAACTCCTGCAAGACTAGAATTGATAACAGCCGTTGGTCCACCTGACTGCCCTACAATAATGTTGCGTTTCCTCTCCATCTTAAATTCCTCCTATAGATGATAATGTTTTTAAAAATATCTTTTTAGATTATACCAAACTTATCAAAAAAAAACAACCATATATCATTCCTTCTCAGGATAAACTTATAAACCGTTTTTGATACCAGACACCCATCGGTGCCATTT
>CAJUKA010000124.1 GCA_910586585.1 uncultured Lachnospiraceae bacterium | reverse complement strand
AATTTTTTTAAATTTCATCATAATGCCCAAATTTGGCGTGGGTGTGAAAAGTAACAGGTTAGGGAGATAGCGGAAAACAACGCAAATTAGCACTGGAAACGGAAAAGGGAATATAGTATAATAGGAGTTGAGAGGAAGTCCCTTTTCATTAAGGAGGACGACATGAAAAGGGCAAAACTGAATAACGACAAAATCACTGCTTTATATTACAGGCTTTCCAAAGATGACGGCACGAACAACGAGAGCAATTAAGGGCGTACTCTATATCAGACTTACCGGTGCAGTTGACAATACATATGCACAGAAGGTGACAGTGGACCAGATAATAGAGAAACTGTCTTAGTCAAATACACAGGTCTATACGGCAGTGAAAGAAGCACTTGCTGGTGTGAAACCAGAAGGACTCACAAAGGCAGCTTTGAAGACTGCGATTGAGGAGAAGGTGGATACAGGCGCATATACAATTGATGACGCAGGCATTACAGAGGTTGCAGCGACTGCTGCGGCTGATGGAAGTCTGAAAGGAACCATCAAGATTAAGGAAAAAGGCGTTGTGATTAGAATTTTTACGAATATTGATATCGTAACGAAGGTCGCACCACCAGCGCCTACGCCAGAAAATTAAATGAAATCAGTATCAAAATGATACACTGACAATAAGCTGTCGTTTCACGATTAAAAATCGTGAAACGACAGCTTTATTTTATGCACACGGGCATTCAAGTGAAATATGTCAGCAAACCGATAAATCGGTTCGCTGACGGGGGTTGAAAAGTACTATAAGCTATTCTAAATGGCTCAAAAAACTTTGGGAATGATTGCACTGTACTATCGTGTATGGTATACTGAAAATTACAAATCTGATGGATATTCAAAAGGAAGGAAATGTAGCGTATTGGAAGTTGAAGAGAATATACAATGGCATCCAGCATTCTGTTCTGCTATGGAGCTGGAGTTAAGAGAAAATAAAAAAGACTTGGAATATATCAGGGAGTACAACTTAAGTAAAATGCCGCTCAAGATAGACTTTCTGATTATTAAGAAAAAACCAAATGTGGTAATTCAAAATGAGATTGGCGATTTTTTTCTGGGCAATAATATTTTTGAGTACAAATCACCAGGAGATGATGTAAATGCAGGGACATTCTACAAAGTATTATCCTATGCCTGTCTGTATAAAGCAGAGACAGAAGGCACCGAAGAAATTTTTGATGCGGATACCACAGTTTCTGTTGTGAGGGAAGAAAAGCCAAGAAAGCTTTTAAAACAGCTCAGAGAAAGATATGAGGTTATTCAAAAAGCAGATGGAATCTATCGTATTAATGGAATGATATTTCCGATGCAGATTCTAGTCACCAAAGAGCTTGACAAGGAAGCCCATATATGGGTGACCTCCCTGACAAGGACACTGAACAGAGAACAGGCGCAGGAACTGCTTGTCAGCTGCGCAGGACTGAACAATGAAGGGGATAAAAGAAATGCGGATTCCGTAGTGAATGTTGCATCAGAAGCAAATATCAAACTATTCAGGAAAATGATACAGGAGGGAGATCAAATGTGTGAAGAATTGAAAGAACTGCTGGCACCAGAGATTGTAGAATTTAAGATACGCTTAGCAGAACAGGATGCTGAGCTGGCGGATAAAGATGCCAAGTTAGCAGACAACGCTGCCAAGTTAGCAGACAACGCCGCCAAATTAGCGGATAAAGATGCCAAGTTAGCTGACAAAGATGCCAAGTTAGCAGACAACGCTGCTGAAATTGCAAAATTGAAAAAGCTGCTTGCGCAGGCAGGCATTCAGCTATAATGAGGTTAGCATGTAAATGGATTTTTCTGGCAGCTTTTTTGATAAAATGAGCGCAGAGCGGATACCGCTATGCGCTCATTTTTATACCGAAACAAAGAAGCAGCCTTCTGAAATCCTGCAAATACTCTGCAAAAACCAGTTTACTGGTTTTTGATACCTGACCAAAGCAGAAAAAACAGCGCTTATGTGCTGTTTTTTCTGCTTTGGCTCAGGTTGGGATAAGGGCCGTTATCCTTACCTGTTTTCCTCTTTACATAAGTGCATCGTTTCGGGGCGCAGTGCATAGGCGTAAAACGCAGGTGCCCCCCTGCTCATTTCATTCGCAGGGGGGGATATTATAATGGTGGTATTCCCCGAAGCGGGTCATAGATTTATAGGACACCCATGCAGGCTTGTCTGCAGATGGAGTGTTCTATGAATTTATGGTGCTCATCAGGGGAATAACAGTTATTTATACTTTATTATTTAGAAAGGAAAAAAGGAGAAGAAGGTATGAAAAAGGTAGTAAAGAAACTCAATCGAGCACTTTCTGTATTACTTGCCGCAGCATTGGTTGTTGGTTCTGTGCCTGAGACAGGTTTGGTTGCAAATGCGACAGAGCTTGAAGAAACTCAGGAATATGAAAGTACAGAACCTGCTGCAGACACACCATCGGATGCCGATGATGAGAATGCAGACACAGCCAGCACACCAGCAGCCGACCAGGACAGTGATGACTTGGTAGACGATGCTGACGCAGAAGACGCTATCCAGCCAGCAGCAGAAGAGTCTGCTGATAACAGTCAGGATAACGGAGACGAGAATACAGATACAGATAATGATTCATCAGCGAACACTGATGAAAATAAAGAGGAAGGAGGGGAGGATACAGACGTAGAAGACGCTATTCAACCAGCAGATGTGAACAATGAGGCACAGGCAACTGAAGAAGCAGAATATAATGCGGAGCCAGATGCTGCTATGAAACATGCAGTCAAGCTTGGTACCGCTGAAAACGCAAAGGTATACTATACGATTGCAAGCGATGCCCAGGTTAAACCAGATAAGGACAGCAAAGGAACAGCACTCACAGCCTCCAACGTAGACGTAGAAGAAGGCAATGTTGTATTTTTGTATGTAGAGCCAGATACAGGATATGACTTTATAGAAACAGATCCTGTTAAAAATGGTGATACAGCAATCTCAGGAGAAAGGGTTGCAGATACAAAAGCTATGCTGTACACATTAAATTCTCTTACAGACGATGCGACCATCAATGTAGAAGTTGAGGCAGAAAAATATACTGTTACTGACGAAGCAGGCGCAGTAGCAGTGGTAACACTTCCAACAGAGGATGAGGGAAAAGCAACCTTTAACCAGTCATATACATTCCATGTAAAGGCAACAGAGAACTATCAAGAGGATTCTCTTGTTGTAACGGCATATAAAGCAGATGAGAATAACGAAAAGGGAGCAGAGATTCCTCTGACAAAAGGTGAACCAGACCAGACAAACGGGACGAAATACACCATCGCAGCAAAAGACGTAACTGGAGATATCATTATCACAGCAAAGGCTTCCAAAGAAGCAGCAAACATTACATACACTGTAACGGTTGATGGCAAGACACTTCCAGAAGAGGAGTATGGTACTGTTTTTGAAGAATGGGCTCTTCCAGCAACGGTTGAAAAAGGTGAGAAAGAGTTCAATATCACGTTGGATGCAGAAACGTTTGTACCAACTGATGAACCTTACACTTATGCAGATTACACCGTTAACAATGTAAAAATTGGCAATGTAGAATTTATCCAAAACGGTAACAGTTGGGCATATACTGTGCCTGATGACGGAGTCATTACAGACGATGTTGCAGTAACGATTACAGTTTCATCAAAAAACTATCGCGCAAGAGAGATTTCTGTCAAGCAGTCAACAGGCAATATTAAAGGAATACAATGCAAAATAGGAGAAACAGATGTAGGCAGCCGTTTTTCCTTCAATACAAATGAAGGCAACGAATTGACAATCTATGTCACAGTGACCGACGCAAAGTATATTCCATATATCAATGGAGTAAGAATGACATCATCAGCAGAGGACAATGATGCCAAAACAAAGTATGAGGCTACATATACCTTTGATGAGGTGGATTCTGAACTTGTTGTTTCTGCAAAGGAAGAAACAACTGTGTCACTGCTTCCTGTAACAGAGTCGTTGGATGGTGCAACAATCACATATCTTCACAACTGTGTGAAGAACAAGAATCTTTCAGACGGCAGCGACCTTGTATTCAAACTTGCTCCGAGCAAGGATAAAGTAGTCGCTGAGGTGACAGTCAATGAAGAAGGAATTCTTCCAGATGCTTCCGGCGTATATACAGTAAAGAACGAGGAGCTTGTAAAGGCTGGAGCTGTTTCTATCAAAGTTACACAGGCAAAAGCAAATGCAGATACCTACACCATCAAGTTTGTGACAACAAATGCAAAGGTGCAGGAAGCAGTTGCAGACAGTGAGAACAAGAAGGATATTTCGAGCAAGTCTGTAAAGAAGGGCGAGTCCTTTACATTCTATGTAGCGCCAAGCAAAGACTATACCCTGCAGTATGTCAGCACCACAAAAGGAAATCTCAATGGTGAGATTTCTGGTTCAGACAGCTTCACAGTGACACCAGAGCATGACATGAACATTTATGTAGTTGCTACAAAACCAGAGAAGGTTAATGTGACAGTAAAAAGGCAAAATGCTGGTGCAGCAGAGTTTACAATTGAGAAAAAGACCGGAGAGGATAAGGACTATGCAGCTTCATTAGATAAGGTAGAAGTACTGCAGGGTGACGATCTGCTCCTGAAGATTACTCCAAACTCCACAAAGAACTATAAGGTTTGGAAAGTGACAGTGGGAGATAATGAAGAGGATGCAGAGGAGATCTCTGGCAGCGGTGATATCTATACCATAGATGCTGTAGAACAGGCTACCAATGTGTATGTCTATGGTATGCTTGATGAATCAAAGAATACCGTTAAGCGGATTGATTATACAATTGATGGAAAAGCAACAATTGCAAAAGAAGTTGACAAAGCTACTGTAGAGATTTATGAGGAAGAGGGTTATATCCTTACAACAGAAGCAGAGGTTGCGCTTACGATTACACCCGCAAACGGCTATGAGCTTACAAGCGTAATGCAGGGTGAGACAGAAATTGAACTCAAAGATGAGAAGTATACAGTCAAATTTGGCACAGATGTCAAGAAGGTTGATTTGTCAATTGTATCAGAAGAAATAGAAGCAGAGAGAAAGACTGTTTATATCCAAAACAATGACGAAGCACACTTTACAGTATCTGTAAAAACAGGCGCAGATACACGTGTAGAGGAAACAAATTATGGATATCTGATTCGTACAGGCGCGAAATCTTTTGAATTTACAGTCACAGCATTAAACGGCTATGAGCCGCTTGTTGAATATTCAAAGGGCGAAGCAAAGGCTGAAAAGGATTCTGCGTATACCTACAAAATACCAGCAAACCTTTTAGGGGACGGTGAAACGATCAATATCTTTGCAAAGAACAATGCGTCAGCTCTGATTTTCAATCTGGGTGAAGGCGTTGAGGTAACTGAGGTTCGTTCTGCGAATAACCAGCCAATTGCAAGTGACGGAGAAACCTATTTTGCAGAATACGGCGATACCGTTACCGTAAAATTAACAGCGCAGACCGGCGCGACAATCACAAGTGTGACAACCAGAGCAGACGGAAAAGCAGATACAACAGAAGTCAATGCAAAAGAATACAGCTTCCAGTACAAGGTAACCAATAAACCGGCAACAATCATTGTAGAAACACAAAGCTATGGCTATGTGGAAATAGCAGATCTTGTACGGGATAATGACGGCGTTTATACAGGCGCTAAGGCAGGCACAAAATATACCGGAAAAGTACAGGGCGGAACACCAAAGGCGGCAGACTTTGGCGAGGCAGCCACAAAGGCAGCAGTTTCCGGCAGCAATGTCAATTTTACAATTGACAAGGCGGATGCAGGCAAGACAATTGTTTTGACAGTATATGACGGCACCAGTGAAGACAAAAAAGTGATTGCAACAGAATCCATCAAGGTACTTGGCGAAGTCGGCAAAGTGACCGTAGCCGGACAGGAAGATGCTGCAATCGATCAGAATGCAGACACAGTAGTATATTATCCAGTTGTGCTTGATACAGCAGATGCAGATTACAGCAAGCTGACAGTAACAGCAGGCACAGGCATCACAGCAGAACTGACAAGCGACAACAGACAACTGAGAATCATAACCCCTGCAAACACAACGGCAACACAGGCAGTTACGCTCAAGTATGATAACAAAGATATCGCAGGCGGCAAGCTGACAGTGAAATCTGTGGCATCATCTGTTGTGACAGCAGCAAAAGCAACCGTAAAGCAGATTTCTGCAACCGATACAGACCTTTATATCTCGGTTTCAGGTGTTGACGCAAAGGAGCTTCCATATCTGAATACAGGCAATTACTTCTATAAGGTAGAGTTTGCGGCACAGGATGGAAAAGCAGCAGAGAAGAGCCCTGCATATATCGAGTATACAGGAACTGTTTCAAACGGCTATATCAAGGTGGACAACACAGCGGCAAAAGACCGTGTGGCAAGAGATTTTGATGTGACAGTGACGCTTGTACAGAGTGCAAAAGAAACTGCTCCGTCAGCAAATACAGATATTGTTGTATCTGGTGTGGCATCAAAGACCGTAAAGATGTCTACAAGAAATGCATACTATGAGGATAAACTGTCGCTCAAGAAGGGCACAACAACCATCTATACAGGACAGCAAGAAGTATCTGTTGCAACACCAACATTTAGTAAGAATGCAACATACCACAGTCTGATAGCAGAGGATATCAGCTACACAGGTCCTTCAGCGCTTACAATTGCAAACGCAGAGGAGCTTGCAAATGGGATTGCGAATATCAAAGTAGACGCCACACAAGATACGGCACTTGGCAAGCATACTATCAAGGTGACAGCAACAGACGGCGGGGAACTGGGCAGTGATCTCTATGTATCAACAGCTACGATCACAGTAACTGTTGTAAGAGGTATTTACCAAATTAATATCAACGCAGATGCATATGACATTTACAAATTGCCAAACAAAGCAGCAACAGCAAAATTTGCAGTCAGCTACAATGGGAATTCATCAAGTAAAAATTGGATTCCAAAATCAAAGAAAGCAAAGTTTTATGTAACAGATGATGATGCAGTCAGTCCTTGGGATGCAAGTGCGGATTCTGTATATTTCGCTTCCAAGGTAAAAGTGACAAATGGCAAGATAACGGTAGCAAAGGATTTTGACCTGACACGCGCAAACAAGACATTCCAGGTTTGGGCAGTTGCTGACGATTATGCTGGAAATACAGAACGTATATCTAAGAACTTCACAGTGACAAGCAATAAGATGGAGCTTGGTGAGGTAGTCATCACAGACAGCAGCAATCGGATTTTGTCACGCGGCGGTTCCAATATCAGCGCAGACGACCTCACAGGAAAGTATGTAAAAATTCTTTATCCCAATGTACAGTTAAAGAATGTCTACAACAATAAAGACTTTATGCCGACTGAGAATATTGTCTTTACGGCAAGCAACAAAAACATCAAAATTGATAAGAATGGATATATTTCCGGTGCAGTGGCTGCAAAGAATGTGACAATCACAGCGACCGTGGCGGACGGCAGCAAGGTGGCGGCAAAACTGACCAAACTGACAGTGACTCCTGCAAATGCAGAGATAGGACTAAATATTTCAGGAAATACCAAGTCAGGAAACGGACTCAACGCAACAGTCATAGCCAATGGCGATGATACAGCAATCACATATTCTGCAAATGGAACAACAACATTTGCGTTAAAACTGGCAACAAAGGGTACCAATGGCTGGGAGCAAGTAAATACCTATCCTAATTTTGCAGACTATGGTATTTACAGCTACACTATTGCAGTGAAGAATGCGAAAATCGTGACAAAGGCAAATAAACAGGCATATACGATTGTGCCAACTGCAAAGGTAGCAACCGTAACACTGACCAACAAGGCAAAAGGCAACAGCAAGAAAGTATACACACTCACAAATACCGCGTTTGTTGACACAAAGGGCGCAAAGACACCAAAGGTAACCGTTAGCGGTGTGCTGACAGCAGGAACTGCAACACAGGCAGCGATCCATGAAGGTACAGCAGTCAGAAGCGTCAAGCTCAAGACAACAGGCAGCTACAGATATGCATTTGTGAAATTTGACCCGGTTGCATATGTAGCAGCGGGAAATAAGGTAGCAGCGGGAAATAAGTCACCAAATGTTTATGCTCATGTTGATATTGCCAATGATAATGACCTTCTAAATGGTTATATTGTTGACGTCAGGGACGGCGAGGCAGAGCTTGTATTTAATGCAGGATATATTCCGGCAGGCAGCTATAAGCTGCAGGTGACATATGGCTCTTCTTTTGACGAGCAGGGAAGTTTAATTTCCGATGTCAAGACAGCAAATGTGACCATCAAGGCAGCAAAGGCAGCAAATGTTTCCTATAACCTGACAAAGAAATACACAATGTCCATGATTGACAAGTCAACCGTTAAGCTGACAGGAAAGGGCAACAAGAGCTTTGCAGGAATCACATTTAATACAAGACTTCAGAATGCAAACAACAAAGGAAAGATCAATGCGTTTACCTCGATATTCAGCATTACAGAAGACGGATATCTCTCTATCAATCCAAAGGTGAAGGCAGAGAATCTTGTCAAGGAGAACTACATCGGATATGTGACATACACATTGACAGATATTGCAGGAAATACAACAGAAAAGACAGATAAGATTACAGTCGATATCAAGACCGACAAGGGCGTAGCGAAGTTTACAACAGACAATATTAAGGTGATGACAGGCATTACAACGGCTGAGGCACAGATTAAGTGCGACAAGGAAGCTGTGGAACTTGTCAAAAATTCTGTTAAGATTGAATCAGCAGACGGCATTAAGCTGGCAAAAACTGCGCTTGCAGCAGATGCAAAGACAATCAATCTGACAGATATCCCTGAAAAAGTCGGCACCTACAAAGTAACCTTTACATTTAAGCCGGCAACCGGCATCAATGCGGCGGAAGTATCCGTACAGGGAAAAGTAACCGTTGTAAAGACCGATGCAACAAAGAAGATTAGCTTCAAGGACAGCAAGGCAGACCTTGGCAGTGCAGACTATGCGGCTGCAAAGGATGGCAAGTCAGGCTATTATGCAGTAAAGATTCCTTACAATATGGATGTTGCAGTAGATGCGGCAAAGGTTGAGTTCAAGGCAGTTAATTCTTATCTTGAAATCGTAAACGATGACAAGACAAGAGAAGCAGAAATCAGAGTTTACAGAAGCAGCGTGACAGACGCGATTGCCAAGAAAACAATCAAGGAAAAGATCACCGTTACAGCAGGAGAGGGCACCAAGGCGGATACACTCTACCTCAATGTGACATATCCTGAAACGGTACTTGGGTATAACGAGATTGTATCTGCGGTAGACGCAGAAGACCTCAACAAGAATCTGATACTGAAGGTAGAGGATGCAACAGATTCAGATGCTGGAAGTAAAATCATCAATACAGCAATCGGCAAGGTACAAGGTGTATTTAATCAGTACATTGACAAGTCTGGAAAGAGTGATGTATCACTGTCAGTAGTACAGACAACCGCTGATGGAAAACTGAAAGATTATGCAGTTGCAACCAAGAACGAGGATGGCGCTGTTTATATTACAGCGACACTGACCAACACGGCAGCAGCGGCAGCCGATACCGATAAGACCAATACATATAACTTTATACTTAGAGTAAAGAGCGGCCAAGAGAGCGCAGCAGATCTTGCTGAAAAGCTTAGAAGGTATGATTATACAAATGAGTATAATAATGGCAGCGGAAAAGAACAGGAAGCAACCAATGATACTACAGAGAGCGAAGTGATAAGCGATCTGAAAGAATATCTTAACCTGAATGCAAATCAGAGACTGATGATAACAAATTATCAGATGGAAAAGGCAACAGATAGTTCTGGTTCCATTCGTTTCTGGGCAGGCGTGAGAAATGTAGTGACTGGAATCTTTACAGAGTGGGTAGATATAAACATTGAGATTGAGTCAATTACTGAGACAACTTTGACTGCTATTGTATCATCTGTTAATAAAGGATTTGGCGGAAACGGAACTTTGATATCTGAACCAGAAGGTGCAAAAGAATTTGCAAATACTAAGTATGCAAATGATGTAGTTGCAGGTGATGGCGCAGAGGATGCGATCAAGACAGCAATTGAATCATACCTTAAGGATGAAGCAGTTAGCCCGATCAGAGGCATAAATGTGGCAGATGTTGAATTTACATTTGTACCGCAGAAGGTATCCGTGAAGAACGGTGATGTGACAACAACCGAAGAGCATGATATTGATCTTCTCTCAACAGCAGGAAGTGCAAAATTTGAACTTGCAATCACCAATCCAGGTTCCTTAGAAGACCCGGATAAGACTGTAAAGACAGGCGAGATTTCATTGACAATCAGTTCAGTACCGGCATTCGATGCGATTAAGACAGGAGTAAAAATGATTGCACCAGCAACTGATAAATATGATAATACCAATACAATTGCCTCTCTTAATGATGCAGAGAAGATCAAAGCAGCAATCGAAGAGAAGGTTGCAGGAATTATCAAGAACAATAAGAGCGTCACAGCAGAAGTTACAGTTACAGAGTTTGTGGCAGCGTCATACACTAAGGCATACACATCAGGCGGAATTTATTATCCTGAAAATCCTGATGCAGACGATGCAAGAACATCTGCAAATGGTTCCTTTAAGTGGAATGTGGCACTGACCGGTTCTGCGGACGGCAGCGGCGACGGTCCTGTATTTGGAGAAGCAGAAGTTTCAGAAGTTACAATAACTGCAGATGATAGCTACCAGACACTTGAGGAAGTACAGAAAGAACTTGAGAATGTAAAAAATTGGGGCTTTGCTTTTACTGGAAAAAATGAGGCAGAAATTAAGAATGCGCTTGAAACTGTAATCAATGGACAGTCAAGCACATTGGTAGTAAATGATTCCTTCAAATTTGAGGTTGCAAAGGTGGTTCCGGAAAATGGTGACTTCAAGAATAAAGTGCCAGATATCGAATTCACAGCTCCTACCGTAAAAGAAGCAGGTTCTGTAAGTGCAAATCTGGTTATCACAGATAAGAGCGATGAAGACAATCTGACAAAGACAACCTATAAGCTTGAAGTTCCAGTGCCAAAAGAAACACATGAGTCAGCAGAAGCGGCGAAGGGCGTAGCAGCAGAAGCAGTGAAGGGCGTAGAAGTGACCTTTGCGGACTTTAAAGATGGCGAAGGCTCACCTTCGAAACAGACAGAGCTTCTTGATGCAGCGAAGGATGTAATTGATACAGATACTTATGATGTAGCAGTGAAAACAGGTGAAGAGTTGGCATTGGTAACAGGATCTGACACAAATGATGCATACTATACAATTACACGACTTTACAAGTTTTTAGCAAATAAAATAACGCACAGGGCACTTTCTAAT